>JBEQAM010000117.1:0-4644 GCA_041640375.1 Rehaibacterium sp.
AGAAGCGGTACAGCGTCGGGACCACGAACAGGGTCAGTACGGTCGAGAAGGCCAGGCCCCAGACGATGCTGGCTGCCACCGGTCCCCACAGCAGCGACTTGCCGCCCAGCCCGACCGCCAGCGAGAACAGGCCGGCGATGGTGGTGCCGGCGGTCATCAGCACGGCGATGACGCGCCGGCGCGCGGCGTAGATGGTGGCGTGCAGCGTGCGCATGCCGGCGGCGCGGCGGTCGTTGGCGGCGCTGATCAGTACGATCGCCGCGTTGACCGCGATGCCGGTCAGCGCCACCACGCCGTACATCGTGTACAGCGACATCGGCTGGCGCGAGACCAGCAGGCCGAGCACCACGCCGGTGAAGGCCAGCGGTACCGTCGACAGGATCAACAGCGGCTGCCAGTAGCTGCGGAACTGCGCGGCCAGGATCAGGTAGATCAGACCGAGGCCGAGCAGGCCCAGGCCGCCGAGCGCCTGCATCGACTCCTCGATGTCCTGCAGCTCGCCGGAAAACTCCAGGTCGACGCCGGGGAACTGCGTGCGGACGGCGTCCCAAGCCTCACGCAGCATCCGGTTGGCGGCGACGGTGTCGGTCGTGCCCGGCTCCAGGTCGGCCTCGACGGTGATCGCGCGGCGCAGGTTCCAGTGCCGGATCAACGCCGGGCTGGTGCGCTCCTCGGCCTTCACCAGCGCGCCGAGTGTGGTCGTGCCGCCGCCGGGTAGCGCCACCGGATCGGCGAGGATCTGCTGCACCTGGCCGAGCTCGCGCGGGCTGGCGCGCACGCGCAGCTCGACCTTTTCGCCGCGGTCGCGCAGGTCGGCGACCACCTCGCCGTCCACGTGCAGGCGCACCAGCCGCGCCACCGTGCCAGGGTCCAGCCCGGCGTTGCGCGCGGCGAGCACGTCGACCTGCAGGTTCAGCTCGCTGCGGCCGGGATTGTCGTCGTCGTCGATGTCCTTGGCACCGGGGATGTCGCGGACGATCGCCTTGACCGCCTCGGCAGCGGCGCGCAGCTCGTCGAAGTCGTCGGCGCGGACCTTGACGCTGATCGCCTTGCCGGCTGGCGGGCCGCCAGACAGGCGCAGGAACGACACCTCGGCGTCCTCCGCGGCCGCGGCCACCGCCTCGCGCATGCCGTCGATGATCTCGTCGTAGTCGCGCATGCCGGCCTGGTGCGGGTTGAGCGAGACGATCACCTGCCCAAACCGGGTGCCGTACAGTGGTTCGGTCTCGGTGAACTTCATGCCGGCCACCGACATCACCGAGCGTGGTTCGTCGTCCAGCAGGTGCGCACGGACCACGCGCTCGATCGCCGAGGTGCGGCGCAGGGTCTGGTCGATCGGCGCGTCCGGCGGCAGGTCGATGTTGACGTAGTAGATGCGCAGCGGGTCGAAGGCGAAGAACTGCATCTTCACCATGCCCGCGGCGATCGCCAGCAGCGAGGCCAGGAACAGCCCGCCGGACAGCACCAGATAGCGGCGCGGAAAGCGCATCACGTGGATCAGCAGACGGGTGTATTTGACCCGCACCCAGTGGGTGCACTTCTCGCGCAGCTGCTGGGTGCGCGATCGGCTGATCGCGTGTCGGCCGAGGGTGTCGATGTGCGCGGGCACCATCCAGAACGCCTCGACCAGGCTCACCGCCAGGCCGACCGTGACCACGAACGGAATCACGAACATGAACTTGCCGAGGATGCCCGGCAGCAGCATCAGCGGCAGGAATGCCGCCATGGTGGTCGCCACCGCTGCCAGCACCGGCAGGCCCACCTCGCGCAGCGCGTCGAGCGAGGCTTCCAGCGCCGCCATGCCGCGCTGCATGCGGTAGTAGATCGCTTCGACCACTACCACCGCGTCGTCGACCAGCATGCCGAGCACGATCACGATGCCCAGCAGCACCGACACGTTGAGCGTGGCGCCGGTCATGTCCAGCACCCAGAACGTGCCGGCGATGGAGAACACCACGCCCAGCGCGATCAGCGCGGCGATACGTGAGCCGAGGAACAGCCAACACACGCCCAGCACCAACAGCAGGCCGATGAAGGCATTGTTCTGCATCACGCCGATGGCCATGCGCGTGGGCACGGTCTGGTCGTCTGCGAGCATCAGCTGCAGTCCGGTTCCGTCCAGCACCCGGTTCCGGTCCTCGATGTAGTCGCCGATCCGGTCGACCAGCTCCAGCGTGTTGATACCGCTGGCCTTGGTCACCGACAGCAGCACGGCGGGCCGGCCGTCCACGCTGGCGAGCTGACGCGGCTCTTCCTGGCCGCGACGCACCTGGGCGACCGCGTCCAGCGGCACTCTGGCGCCGCCGGCGCCAGGCACGGCGAGGTGGAAGGCGGCCACGGTCTCCGGGTCGGTACTGGTACCGGATACGCGCACCAGCCATTCGCCATTGCCGGTGCGTACCTTGCCGGCGGCGGTGTCGCGGAACCACTGCCGCAGGCCGTCGGCGAGATCGGTGGCGGCCAGGCCGCGGGCGGCCAGTGCAGCCGGGTCGAACTCGACCTGCAGCTCGGGTTCCTGCAAGCCCAGGGTCATCACCCGGTCGACGCCGGTGATGCGCTCCAGGTCCTCCTTCACCTGGCGCGCGGCGTAACGCAGGTGCTCGTCCGCGGCCTGGCCGACCAGCACCACCATCGCGGTCGGGAAACCGTTGGAGGTGGTGATTTCCATGATCTGCGGGTCGACCGCCTCGCCGGGCAGCTCGGTGTTGGCCTTGTTCTGGATCTCGCGGCGCAGGTCGTTGACGCGCTTGTCGAAGCTGCGCTCGTCCAGGTCGTAGAAGCGGACGATGATGTTGCTCAGTCCTTCCCGCGAGGAGCTGATCACCCAGCGCACGTCCTGCACGTTGCGGATCGCGTCCTCCAGCGGGTTGGTCACCCGCTCCTCGACGTCGGCGGCGCTGGCGCCGGGCAGGGCGGTGGCGATGTTGACCCAGTTGAAGTTGATCTCCGGGTCCTGTTCGCGCGGCATCTGCCGGTAGGAGACGAACAGGCCCATCACGATCACCACCACGAAGGCGATGTTGGCCAGCGGGTGGTTGCCGATCAGCGCCTTCAGGAACCGCATGTCAGCGGCTCCCGCCGGCGGTATCGATCTGCACGCCGATGCCGTCGTTCAGGCCCTGGTGGCCGGCCACGACGATCTGTGCGGTCGGTGGCAGGTCGAGCGCGAACGGTCGGCCCTCCTGCGCGCCGGGCGCGGCGATGAAGCGCGCCTTGCCGTCGTGCACGATGAAGGCGCCGAGCGCGTCGCCGCGCCTGACCATCAGCTGCGGCGGCAGCAGCGTCGCCGCTCCCTGCCAGCGCAGCGTGCCGCTGCTGCCGGCCGGTGCGCCTTCTCCGGCGAAGGCCAGCCGCGCCACCTGTGTGCGCGCCGCCGGATCGACCACCGGCGCCACTCGCAGCAGCGTCACCGGCCAGCGACGGCCCTGGCTCTCGAATGCCAGTTCCCGCGCCCGGGCGAGGCCTTCGGCATCGCCCACTTGCACGTGCGCCTCGATTTCCGGCGCGGCCAGATCGACCAGCCGCAGCAGCGGCGTGCCGGCGGGCGCCAGCGCGCCGACCTGCGCCATCCGCTCGATGACCGCGCCGTCGAACGGCGCCAGCACACGGCATTTGTCGACATTGCGCTCGGCGACGCGGCGCGCCGCCTCGGCCACCTGGAGCTGGGCGCGGGCGGCCTCGACCTCGGTGCGGCGCGCCAGCACCTCGTCGTCGGAGACGAACTGCCGGTCCTTGAGTTGTCGCGCGCGCGCGTGGCGCTGCTCGGCCAGTTGCAGGTTGGCCCGGGCCGAAGCCTCCTGCGCCTGCGCCTGGGCCAGCGCCAGCCGGTAATCGCTGGCGTCGAGCTCGATCAGCGGTTGGCCCTTGCTCACCGTGCTGCCGACCTCGGCATGCACGCGCGCGACCTTCGCCGTCACGTCGGCGGCGATCAGACTGTCATTGGGGCTCAGGACGCTGGCGGCGGCACTGCCCTGCGCGGGCAGGGCGACTTCGCTCAACGGGCGGACGGCCACCGTGGCGGGCGCGGTCGAAGGGACGGCGGCGGCCGCACACAGCGGCGCCGCGAGCAGCATGGCAAGCAGGCGATGCATCGGCGAGGGTCCAGAGGGCAGGAAAGCGGCAGCGGGCGACGCGCGCATCGGCCGCGCACGAGGGCGATGGATTCGCGATGGCGGCCAGGCAGGTTCATGCGCGGCGGCGGCGCCCGGGAAAGGCGTTTATTGGAACACCGGGTTCAAAAATTCCTCAAGGCCATACGTCATGCCCGGAGCGATCCGGTCATCGGCGGCGGCAGACGGCGGCCCTGGTCTCGGGACGACCTGGACCGGTCGACCGTCGCAGGGTCGCCGCTTTGGTGACGCGCAGGACTGCCTGTCCGCGCCGTTCACGGCACGGTCGCTCCGGTCGAGCGGCAGGCCGACGTGGGCGGCAGCCTATAATCCGTGGATTGACTCACCCGGAGCCGCCCATGTCCATCACGCCCGCCAGCCGCCACGATCCCTCCCGCGTCATCCGCGCCCCGCGCGGCAACGCGCTGTCCTGCAAGTCGTGGCTGACCGAGGCGGCCTACCGGATGATCCAGAACAATCTGGATCCGGACGTGGCCGAGCGCCCGGAGGATCTGGTGGTGTACGGCGGCATCGG
>JBEQAM010000117.1:4654-6347 GCA_041640375.1 Rehaibacterium sp.
GACGCTGCTGGTGCAGTCGGGCAAGCCGGTCGGCGTGTTCCCGACCCATGCCGACGCCCCGCGCGTGCTGATCGCCAACTCCAACCTCGTCCCGCACTGGGCCACCTGGGAGCACTTCAACGCGCTCGACGCCAAGGGCCTGATGATGTACGGCCAGATGACCGCCGGCTCGTGGATCTACATCGGCTCGCAGGGCATCGTGCAGGGCACCTACGAGACCTTCGCCGAGATGGGCCGCCAGCACTACGGCGGCGACCTCACCGGCAAGTGGATCCTCACCGCGGGCCTGGGCGGCATGGGCGGCGCGCAGCCGCTGGCCGCGACCATGGCCGGCGCCTGCATGCTCGCCATCGAGTGCCAGCAGAGCCGTATCGACATGCGCCTGCGCACCCGCTACCTCGACGAGCAGGCGGCCGACCTCGAGGACGCGCTCGCCCGCATCGAGACCTACTGCGCCCAAGGCAAGGCGCGCTCGATCGGCCTGCTCGGCAACGCCGCCGAGATCCTGCCCGAGCTGGTGCGCCGCGGCGTGCGGCCCGACGCCGTCACCGACCAGACCTCCGCACACGATCCGCTGCACGGCTATCTGCCGGCCGGCTGGACGCTGGAGCAGTGGTTCGACCGCCAGCAGACCGACCCGCAGGGCGTGATCGACGCCGCCAAGCATTCGATGCGCACCCACGTCGAGGCGATGCTGCACTTCGAGGACATGGGCATCCCGGTGTTCGACTACGGCAACAACATCCGCCAGATGGCCTTCGACGCCGGCTGCAAGGACGCCTTCGACTTCCCCGGCTTCGTGCCGGCCTACGTGCGGCCGCTGTTCTGCCGCGGCATCGGCCCGTTCCGCTGGGTGGCGCTGTCCGGCGACCCCGAGGACATCGCCAGGACCGATGCCAAGGTCAAGGAGCTGATCCCGAACGACCCGCACCTGCACCGCTGGCTGGACATGGCTGCCGAGCGCATCGCCTTCCAGGGCCTGCCGGCGCGCATCTGCTGGGTCGGCCTGGGCGACCGTCACCGCCTCGGCCTGGCCTTCAACGAGATGGTGCGCAAGGGCGAGCTGAAGGCGCCGGTGGTGATCGGCCGCGACCACCTCGACTCCGGCAGCGTCGCCAGCCCCAACCGCGAGACCGAGGCCATGCTCGACGGCTCGGACGCCGTCTCCGACTGGCCGCTGCTCAACGCCCTGCTGAATACGGCGAGCGGCGCCACCTGGGTGAGCCTGCATCACGGCGGCGGCGTCGGCATGGGCTTCAGCCAGCATGCCGGCGTGGTGATCGTCTGCGACGGCAGCGAGGCCGCCGACCGGCGCCTCGCCCGCGTGCTGTGGAACGACCCCGGCACCGGCGTGATGCGCCACGCCGACGCCGGCTACGACATCGCCAAGCGGTGCGCGGAGGAGCAGGGGCTGAAGCTGCCGATGCTCTGAAGCGCGGCTGGCGGCGCGTGCCGCCCCTCGACGGCGGCTTGTCGTGGCGCGAGAATCGGCAGTGACGGCGGATGCGCCGTTCAGCCGGCTGAACGGGACGCCGCGGGTCGCTGCAACGAATGCCCCCGCGCTGCCGTCGAAAGGGATGGACCATCCTTGCCGAGTGCTGCCATGAAACGTCCCGCCTTTTTCCTGTTCGCCCTGTCCTGCCTGCTCGCTGCCGGCGCGGCGCTGGCGGCGGACCCGGACGACCGGCGCGAG
>JBEQAM010000118.1:0-6331 GCA_041640375.1 Rehaibacterium sp.
CATCAACCGGTACTCGCGGGCGCCCAGCGCGCCCTCGGCGCGGAAGCCCTCGTGCAGCTGCAGGTAGCGCTCCTCGCCGCCGTCGAGAAACAGCTCGCCGGCGCGGGCCGTGGTCACGTCCACCCGGCCGTCCTTCTCGGACTGCAGGAACAGCCGGCCGAAACGGGTGCCGTCGTCCGACATCTCGCCGACGTAGAGCACGCCGGCCCCGCCGGGCAGCTCGATGAAGCGGCCCGGCTCCAGCCCGGCCACCAGCAGGGAGCGGTTGGCCTGGTCGATCATCCGCTGCGAATGGTCCAGCGCCTTGGGCGCCGCCCACAGCGAGCACAGCCCCACCAGCAGCGCCACCGGCACGGTCAGCAGCGCCACCGGCCGCAACAGCTGGCGCGGCCCCAGACCCACCGAAGCCAGCACGGCCATCTCCGAGTCACGGTACAGCCGGCCGATCGCCAGCAGCAGGCCGAGGAACAGCGCCAGCGGCAGCATCAGCGAGAAGTAACCGACCGCACGCAGCCCCAGCTGCGAGAGCAACAGGGTGGCCGGCAGCTTGCCGCGCGCGATCTCCGAGAGCAGGGCCGTGACGATGCCACCCAGGCTCACCATGGCCAGCACCAGCAGGCTGGCGGCGAAGGTGGCGGCGAAGTCGCGGACGAGGTAGCGCTCGATCAGCATCAGGGCGGCGGCGGCAGGCGGGTGGGCGTCCGGGAACGGCAGCGGCTTCCAGCCCACGGCCAGGGCATGAAGGCGGGGGCGGCGTTTAGTAGACTGGCGGCTTGGCAGCGGCCCGGTCGGCCCGGGACCGGCTACTGTGCCCACCTCCTCCCGGTTGATCAATCACCTGCGTGCTTGATCGGCGACGCGACCGCCCCGGCCGCGTCTGTCCGGGCGTCACACCCGCTGCGGAACACGACCGCGATTGTACGGAACTTCACACATGGCCCTCGAATTCGACCTGAACCGCCCCGAGCTCGCCGCCGCCGACACCGATTGCGTGGTGCTCGGCCTGTACGCCGACGGCCGCCTCACGCCGGCCGGCGACGCGCTGGATGGCGCCAGCGGCGGCCGGCTCAAGCAGCTCATCGCGCGCGGCGACGCCACCGGCAAGGCCGGCCGCACCGCCCTGCTGCACGACCTGCCGGGGGTGAAGGCGCCGCGCGTGCTGGTGGTCGGCCTGGGCGAGCAGGACAAGCTCGACGCCGGCGCCTGGCTCAAGGCGGTCGGCGAAGCAGTCAAGGCGCTCAAGGGTGGCCCGGCGCGACACGCGCTGCTGACCCTGAGCGAGTGCGAAGTCTCCGGCCGCGACGCCGCCTGGACCGTGCAGCAGGCCGTGATCGCCGCCGATCACGCCGCCTACCGCTACACCGCCACCAAGCCGGCCAAGGACGAAAGCCCCGGCCTGCGCCAGCTGACCGTGTACGGCGAGGCCGCGCTGCGGCCCGCCCTGGACAGCGGCGTGGGCGTCGCCGCCGGCGTCGAGCTCGCCCGCGAGCTGGGCAACCTGCCGCCGAACATCTGCAACCCGGCCTACCTCGCCGAGCGCGCCCGCGCCTTCGCCGCCGAACATGCCGGCGTCGAGTGCGACGTGCTCGAACGCCAGGACATGGAGAAACTCGGCATGGGCGCGCTGCTCGCCGTGGCGCGCGGCTCGGCCAACCCGCCCAAGCTGGTCGTGCTGCGCTGGAACGGCGGCGGCGAGGCGAAGCCGTATGCGCTGGTCGGCAAGGGCCTGACTTTCGACTCCGGCGGCCTCAACCTCAAGGTGCAGGGCGGCATCGAGGAGATGAAGTACGACATGTGTGGCGCCGCTACCGTGTTCGGTGCCTTCGTCGCCGCGGTCAGGAACCGCCTGCCGCTGAATCTCGTCGCCGTGCTGGCCGCGGTCGAGAACATGCCCGACGGCAACGCCTACCGCCCCAGCGACGTGCTCACCTCGATGTCCGGCAAGACCATCGAGGTCGGCAACACCGACGCCGAAGGCCGCCTGGTGCTGTGCGACGCGCTGACCTACGTGCAGAAGTTCGAGCCGGCCGCGATCGTCGACGTGGCCACCCTCACCGGCGCCTGCATGATCGCGCTGGGCAAGGTCGCCACCGGCCTGATGAGCCGGGACGACGACCTCGCCGACGAGCTGCTCGCCGCCGGCCAGCAGGCGCACGACCGCGCCTGGCGCCTGCCGCTGTGGGACGACTACCAGCCGCTGCTCGACTCCACCTTCGCCGACGTCTACAACATCGGCGGCCGCTGGGCCGGCGCGATCACCGCCGGCTGCTTCCTCGCCCGCTTCACCGAGGGCCAGCGCTGGGCGCACCTGGACATCGCCGGCTCCGGCTTCGAGGAGGGCCGCAAGGGCATGGCGACCGGGCGGCCGGTGGGGCTGCTCAGCCAGTGGCTGATGGACAGGGCCGGTAACCGGTGATCGGGAGCCGGTAACCGGAAAACCCTGGCCCCTCCATGCGCCTTCGCCCCCTCAAGCTCCCTGCTTTCCGGTCACCGGCTCCCGGTTTCCGGTTCCCACGCCTTTAGCCATGTCCCGCGCCGACTTCTACCTGATCGCCAAGCCGCGCTTCCGCGAGAACCCGCTGCTGCTGGTCTGCGAGCTGGCGCGCAAGGCGCACGACGCCGGCCAGCCGACGCTGATCCTGGCGCGCGACGCCGCGCAGGCCGAGGCGCTGGACGACCTGCTGTGGGCCTTCGACGAGAACGCCTACATCCCGCACCAGATCGCCGGCGTCGACGAGGACGAGGACGAAGCCGCGGTGCTGATCGCCGCGCCCGGACACGACCCGCCGTCGCGGCCGCTGGTGATCAACCTGCGCGACGGCATCGCCCCCGGCGACTACCAGCGCGTGCTGGAAGTGGTGCCCGCCGACGAATCGGCACGTGGCCCCTTGCGTCAACGCTGGCGCGAGTACCAGGCGCGCGGCTTCGCCTTGAACAAGTACGACATGTAGTAGACGACTAGACGACGGGAACCGGAAACCGGTAGCCGGGAACAGGATCGCCCGGCCCCACCGCCGCCCTCCGGTTGCCGGCTCCCGATGACCGGTTACCAACACCTCCAGGCCATGACCCGCGAACTGCCCAAGAGCTACGAACCCAGCACCTTCGAAGCCAAGTGGTACGACTACTGGGAAAGCACCGGCTGCTTCAAGCCCACCGGACAGGGCACGCCGTACGTCATCATGCTGCCGCCGCCGAACGTCACCGGCACGCTGCACATGGGTCATGCGTTCCAGCACACGCTGATGGACACGCTGATCCGCTACCACCGCATGCGCGGCTTCGACACGCTCTGGCAGGTCGGCACCGACCACGCCGGCATCGCCACCGAGATGGTGGTCAACCGCAACCTCGCGCTCGAGGGCAAGGGCGAGACGCGCGACAGCCTCGGTCGCGAAAAGTTCATCGAGCGCGTGTGGCGCTGGAAGGAGGAATCCGGCAACACCATCACCCGGCAGATGCGCCGCCTCGGCGCCTCCGGCGACTGGAGCCGCGAGCGCTTCACCATGGACGAGGGCCTGAGCCGCGCCGTGATCGAGACCTTCGTCCGGCTGTACGAGGAGGGGCTGATCTATCGCGGCCAGCGGCTGGTCAACTGGGATCCGGTGCTGCAGACCGCGATTTCCGACCTGGAAGTGGTCAACGAGGAAGAGAACGGCCACCTGTGGACCATCCGCTACCCGCTGGCCGACGGCTCGGGTGCGCTGGAGGTCGCCACCACCCGTCCGGAGACCATGCTCGGCGACGTCGCCGTGGCCGTGCACCCGGAGGACGAGCGCTACGCGCATCTGGTCGGCAAGACGCTCAAGCTCCCGCTCTGCGACCGCGAGATACCGGTCATCGCCGACGACTACGTCGAGCGCGAGTTCGGCACCGGCTGCGTGAAGATCACCCCGGCGCACGATTTCAACGACTACGCCATCGGCCAGCGACACGGCCTGCCGCTGCTCAACATCTTCACCCCGATCGCGACCATCAACGAGAACGCGCCGGCCAGGTACCGCGGCCTCGACCGCCATGAGGCGCGCAAGGCGGTGCTCGCCGACCTCGAGGCCGGCGGCTTCCTGGTGAAGGTCGAGCCGCACAAGCTGATGGTGCCGCGCGGCGACCGCACCGGGCAGGTGATCGAGCCCTTCCTCACCGACCAGTGGTTCGTGCGCATGGAACGGCTCGCCGCGCGCGGCCTGGAACTGGTCGAGAACGGCAGCGTGCGCTTCGTGCCGCCGAACTGGATCAACACCTACCGCCACTGGATGGAGAACATCCAGGACTGGTGCATCTCGCGCCAGCTGTGGTGGGGCCACCGCATCCCGGCCTGGTACGACGACAAGGGCAACGTCTTCGTCGGCCGCAGCGAGGAGGAGGTGCGCCGCAGGCACGGCCTCGGTGGCGACGTGGCGCTGACCCGCGACAGCGACGTGCTGGAGACCTGGTTCAGCTCCGCGCTGTGGTCGCACTCCACGCTCGGCTGGCCCGATCCGGCCGACATGGAGAAGTACGGCTTCGACCGCTACCTGCCGACCTCGGTGCTGGTGACCGGCTTCGACATCATCTTCTTCTGGGTCGCCCGGATGATCATGATGACCGATCACTTCACCGGCCGCGTGCCCTTCCGGGACGTCTACATCACCGGCCTGGTGCGCGACAAGGACGGCCAGAAGATGTCCAAGTCCAAGGGCAACGTGCTCGACCCGATCGACCTGATCGACGGCATCGGCGTCGATGCGCTGGTGGCCAAGCGCACCACCGGCCTGATGCAGCCGCAGATGGCGGCGAAGATCGAACAGGCCACCCGCAAGGAGTTCCCCGACGGCATCCCCGCCTTTGGCGCCGACGCGCTGCGTTTCACCTTCGCCTCGCTGGCCACCCACGGCCGCGACATCAAGTTCGACCTCAGCCGCTGCGAGGGCTACAAGGCGTTCTGCAACAAGCTGTGGAACGCGGCGCGCTTCGCACTGATGAACTGCGAGGGCTTCGCCGCGCAGGGCGCGCCGCAGCCGCAGACCGATGCCGAACGCTGGGTCCTGGCCCGTCTCGCCCATGCCGTGCGCGAGGTCGAGGTGCAGTTCGCCGCCTACCGCTTCGACCTCGCCAGCCAGGCGATGTACGAGTTCACCTGGAACGAGTTCTGCGACTGGTTCCTGGAGCTGGCGAAACCCGCACTCAACGGCGACGACCGCACCGTCGCCGACAGCACCCGCCACACGCTGCTGTTCGTGCTGGAGCGGCTGCTGTGCCTGCTGCACCCGCTGATTCCCTTCGTCACCGAGGAAATCTGGCAGTCGGTGGCGCCGCAACTCGGGCTCGCGGAGGACAGCATCAGCCGCCGCCCGTACCCGGAGCCGCGCGATTTCGCCGTCGACTTCGGCGCTGCCGAGGCCGACATCGAGTGGCTCAAGGCAGTGGTGTCGAGCATCCGCCGCATCCGCAGCGAGATGAACGTCGCCCCCGGCCGCGCCGTGCCGCTGCTGCTGGCCGGCGGCACGGCCGCCGACCGCGAGCGCGGCGCGCGTTTCGCGCCGGCGCTAAAGTTCCTCGCCCGGCTGGCGTCGATCGCCTGGCTCGACGCCGGTAGCGAGGCGCCGCCGGCTGCCGCCGCCGTGATCGGCGAGCTGCGCGTGCTGATCCCGCTGGCCGGGCTGATCGACGTCGGCGCCGAGCGCGCGCGCCTGGAGAAGGAGATCCGGCGCGTCGAGGGCGAGATCGCCAAGTGCAACGGCAAGCTCGGCAACGCGACCTTCGTGCAGAACGCCCCGGCCGCCGTCGTCGAGCAGGAGCGCCAGCGCCTCGCCGACTGGACCGCCCAGCTCGCCGGCCTGCGCGAGCAGCTGCAGCGCCTGGCGGCGCTGTAGCCGGGGCCTGCAGTTTGCAAGCGGCCTGCGTCGTGACCCGCTCGCGACGCAGGCCGCTCTACGGCGGCAGCAGCTCCATCGCCATCACGATGGCGTCCTCGCGCCCGCCCTTGGCCGGGTAGTAGTTGGGCCGCCGGCCGATCTCGTTGAAGCCGGCCCGTTCGTACAGCCCGATCGCGACCGGGTTGGACGGCCGCACCTCCAGAAACACGCGCTCGACCCGATGCCAGCGCGCCAGGTCCAGCAGCCGGCCCAGCAGCCGCCGCCCCAGGCCCCGCCCCTGATGCTCCGGCGCCACGCAGACGTTGAGCACGTGCGCCTCGCCGGCGGCGACGCTGAGGATGCCGTAACCGATCGGCTCCTGGCCGGCGACCAGCACCCAGCACTCGTAGCCGGCGCGCAATCAGTCGCGGAAGATGCCGGCGGTCCAGGGAAACTCGTAAGCGCGCCGATCGATGGCGGCGACGAGTTCGATCTCG
>JBEQAM010000119.1:0-6264 GCA_041640375.1 Rehaibacterium sp.
TCAACCCGGTGAGCTTCTATTACGGCTTCGCCGACGACGGCAGCACCCTGGACTGGGTCATGGCCGAGATCAACAACACGCCCTGGAACGAGCGCTACGCCTATGTGCTGCCAGCCGCGCAGGCACTACGCCACGGCGGTGCGCTGCACTGGCGCTTCGACAAGCGCTTCCATGTCTCGCCGTTCGTGGCGATGGCGCGCGAGTACGACTGGCGTTTCACCGCACCGGGCGATCGACTGCACGTGCACATGGCCGTCCGCGAGCGCGATCGCTGCGAGTTCGACGCCACCTTGATGCTGGAGCGCCGCCCGCTCGACGGGCCGAATCTGGCGCGCTGTCTCACGCGCTACCCGGCGATGACCCTGCGGGTGCTCGCCGGCATCTACTGGCAAGCCCTGCGCCTGAAGCTCAAGGGCGTGCCGGTGCACGACCACCCCGATACCGCCGCGAGGAACGCCACCCGATGAGTACTCCCGCCGACCTCCTGCCCCGCGACATCGACCGCGACAACACGCGTTACGGCAGCCTCGACCGTTTCCTGCGTCAGCGCCTGCTGGCCAGGCTCGCCGGCTTGCGTGGTCGATTGACCGTACACGACGCGCTCGGCGAAACCACGCTCGGCCGTATCGACCCCGACGCGACCGAGCCGCTGCAGGTCAACGTGCGCGTGCACGCACCGGACTTCTACCGGCAGGTGGCGCTCAACGGCAGCGTCGGCGCCGGCGAAGCCTACATGGACGGCCACTGGGACTGCGACGACCTGGTCGCGCTGGTGCGCCTGCTGGTACGCAACCGCGACCTGCTCGACGGCATGGAGACCGGCGGCGCCCGGCTCGGCGGCCTGGCCATGAAGCTGCTGCACGCGCTCCACCGCAACACCCGCGCCGGCAGCCGGCGCAACATCGCCGCCCACTACGACCTCGGCAACGAGTTGTTCCGGCTGTTCCTCGACGACAACCTGATGTATTCGTCGGCGATCTTCGCCACGCCGGACGAGTCGCTGGAATCGGCCTCGGCCCGCAAGCTCGACCGCATCTGCCGCAAGCTCGACCTCAGGCCCTCCGACCACGTGATCGAGATCGGCACCGGCTGGGGCGGCTTCGCCCTGCACGCGGCCCGTCACTACGGCTGCCGCGTCACCACCACGACGATCTCGAAGGAACAGCACGCCCTGGCCAGCGAGCGCATCGCCGCTGCCGGCTTGTCCGATCGCGTCACGCTGCTGCTGCAGGACTACCGCGACCTGACCGGCCGCTACGACAAGCTGGTGTCGATCGAGATGATCGAGGCCATCGGTCACCAGTACCTCGACACCTACCTGCGCAAGTGCGCCTCACTGCTCAAGGAAGACGGTCTGGCGCTGGTACAGGCCATCACCATCGAGGATCACCGCTACGCCAAAGCGCTGCGCGAGGTGGACTTCATCAAGCGGCATGTCTTTCCGGGCAGCTTCATCCCCTCGGTGAGCGCGATCCTGTCCTCGATGGCGCGCGTCACCGACTTCCGCCTGATCAACATGGAGGACATCGGCCCCAGTTACGCGCTGACCCTGCGTCACTGGCGCGAGCGCTTCCTGGCCGCACGCGAGCGGGTGCGTGCACTCGGCCATGACACGCGATTCCTCAGACTCTGGACGTTCTATCTGTGCTACTGCGAAGGCGGCTTCCTGGAACGCAGCATCGGCGATGCCCAGCTGCTGTTCGCCAGGCCGGGGAATCGCCGCACGCAGTTCGTTCCCGACGCATGACCCACGCACCGACCATGTTGCCCACGCTCGCCAACGCCATCGGATTCCAGCTCGTCTGGTTCGCCGCCGTGATCGGCGCGGCGAACGGACTGCCCTGGCTCGGGCCCTTGGCAGCGCTGTGCTTCGCCGCGGCCGTACTCGCTTGGGGCGGACGGCGACGCCAGGATCTGGCGCTACTGGCGGTCGCGCTGCCCATGGGCTTCGCGCTCGACACCCTGTGGGTGCGCGCCGGCCTGATCGTCTTCGCCTCGCCCTGGCCGGAGAGCGTGGCGCCGCCGTGGATCGTGGCGATGTGGCTCGGCTTCGCGCTCACCCTCAATCACTCCTTGGCGCGGTTGCGTAGCCTGCCCTGGCTGGCCGCCGCGCTGGGCGCCGCCGGCGCCCCACTGGCCTACCTGGCCGCCGCGCGCGGCTTCGGCGCGGTGCAGTTCGTGGGTGATCCGCTGCCGGCCCTGCTGGCCGTGTCCCTGGCGTGGACGCTGGTCGTGCCATTGCTGCTGCGCGTGGGCCGCATCCACCGACCCGACATCCGCGCGAAGGTGGCCGGACGATGATCCTCCACGGTCTGCTCATCGTCTGGATCGCCTCGGCCCTGGTCATGACGGCGGCATGGTGGGTGTGTCGACGGATCGGCAATGCCGGCTATGTCGACGTGGTCTGGGCCGGGCTGATGGCGGCCGCGGCGCTGTTCGCCGGTGCCTTCGGCGACGGCGCGGCGCTGCCGCGCGGGCTGGTCGCGATGATGGGCGGGCTGTGGGGGGCGCGGTTGTGCCTGCACCTGCTGCACCGCGTGCTGCACGAGCCCGAGGATGGCCGTTACCGCTACCTGCGCGAGCACTGGCAAGGCGACCAGCGTTACTTCTTCGTGTTCTTCCAGGCGCAGGCCGTGTTCGTCGCGATCTTCGCGCTGCCCATGCTGGTGGCGGCCGGCAATCCCGAGCGCGACTTCACCCTGTGGACCGCATTGGCCTTGGCGACCTGGGCGCTGGCGGTGGGCGGCGAGGCGCTGGCCGACCGCCAACTCGCGCGCTTTCGCGCCAATCCCGCCAATCGGGGCAAGGTCTGCCGCGACGGGCTGTGGGGCTGGTCGCGCCACCCGAATTATTTCTTCGAATGGCTGCACTGGTTCGCCTATGTCTTCCTGGCGATCGGCGCCCCGCTGGCCTGGCTGAGCCTGGCCGGGCCGCTGCTGATGCTGGTCTTCCTGTACCGGCTCACCGGCATCCCGTGGACCGAGCAGCAAGCCCTGCGCAGCCGCGGTGAGGCCTACCGCCGCTACCAGCGCGAAGTCAGCCCCTTCATCCCGTGGCCGCCGCGCCGCCCGAGGAACTGAACGATGTCGCCGATCGCCCTGGCCGAACGCGGCCTGATTCCCGACGCCCTGCTCCGTCACGGCATCCGTCGCCTGTGCGCGCAGCGTCTGCGCGAGGAGCACGCCGACGACCCTGCCCGTGCCGATGCCCGCTTCCGCGAACTGCTCGACGCGCTGCGCCGCAGCCCGATCGCCATCGAAACGGACGCCGCCAACGCCCAGCACTACGAGGTGCCGACCCGGCTGTTCGAGCTGTGCCTGGGCAAGCGCCTGAAGTACAGCTGCGCCTACTACCCGCGCGGCGACGAAACCCTCGACCAGGCCGAGGAGGCGATGCTGGCACTCTACGACCAGCGCGCCGGACTGGCCGACGGCCAGCGCATCCTCGAGCTGGGCTGTGGCTGGGGGTCGCTCACGCTGTGGATGGCCGAGCGCTATCCGAACGCGCACATCACCGGCGTTTCCAACTCGCGCACGCAACGCGAGCACATCCTCGCCCAGGCCGCCGCACGCGGCCTGGGCAACGTCGAGATCATCACCTGCGACGTGAACCGGCTGGCGCTGGAGACCCGTTTCGACCGCGTCGTCTCGATCGAGATGTTCGAGCACATGCGCAACTACCGGCACCTGCTCGCCAACATCGCCGGCTGGCTGGAAGACGACGGCAGACTGTTCGTGCACATCTTCTGCCACCGTTACCTGATGTACCCGTTCCAGACCGAGGGCGAGGACAACTGGATGGGGCGGCATTTCTTCACCGGCGGCCTGATGCCCGCGGCCGACACATTGCTGCATTTCCAGGAGCATCTGGTCCTTGAGCAGCGCTGGCTGCTGCCGGGAACGCACTACCAGAAAACCGCCAACCACTGGCTGGCGAACCAGGACGCGAACCGCGAGGAGGTGCTGGCCGTGCTGCGCGCCGCCTACGGCGAGCGCGAGGGCAAGCTGTGGGCGCAACGCTGGCGGATGTTCTGGATGGCCTGCGCCGAACTGTTCGGCTGGGAGGGCGGCAGCCAGTGGCTGGTCGCCCACTACCGCTTCAACAAGCGCTAGCGGCGCCCTGCACGCACTGCGTGGTGACGGTGGCCGAGGCCGGTTGCGCGGCGGCCTCGGCCGCTTGCGGCGCGCCACCGATCACGGCGCGGCCATTGACGATGCGGATGCCCTTTTCCTTCATCCACGCCTCGAACTCGGCGGCGGTGAAGCCCTTGCGCGCGTTGAAGCGGTAGGGCGTGTTGTCGAACTCGGTCCTGGGGGTGTAACCGGCACCGGGATCGGCGGCGGCCGCCCGTCGGCAGGCTTCCAGCCGCGTGCGCATCAGCACGCGGTCGACCGACAGTGACTCGTCGCTGTAACGCGCCAGCAGACCGCGCGGTTCGCCGAGCTGGCTAGCGGTACCGGGCAGCTCATGGGCCACCGGAGGAATCGCCGTGGGTCGCACCGGCACCGGCAGTGGCACGGCGCTGCCGGTGCAATCCATCGCCACCGCCTCGGTCGTACCCAGTGAGAGCAGGATCAACGCGGCAACGAGAGCGGGGCGTGGCATGGGCGGCGGGTGTTCGGCAACGAAGTTCGCCGCAGTGTAGGAATCGCGTCGCGGCGATTCAAGCGCGGCGCCTGAATCCGCTGAACGGTCGCAGTCACATGGGGTGCCGGCCGTGCGGAAAAACGAAGCCCGGCATCGGGCCGGGCTTCGTGGTCACGCCAGACGGAACGTGCGTGTATCAGTTCTGCACGTTCAGCTCGGTGCGACGGTTGGTCTCGCTCTTGCACGCCGGGAAGGTCTGCGGCGTGGGCTCGAGCGGGCGGCTCTCGCCATAACCGACCGGGCCGACCAGGCGCGAAGCCGAGATGCCGTTGGCGGTGAGGTACTCGTACACCGCGCGGGCACGGCTCTCCGACAGACGCTGGTTGTAGCTCTCCGGGCCGCACAGGTCGGTGTGGCCGGCCACTTCCACGCGCAGGTCCGGATACTTCTTCAGGATCTCGATCGCCTCGTTGAGGATGGCGATCGCGTCCGGACGCAGGGTCGAACGGTCGAAGTCGAAGTTGACGCCACGCAGGTCGATGGTCAGCGGCACCGGGCAGCCGTCCGGCCCCATCACCGAGCCGTCCGGGCAGTACTGCACCGGCGGCGGCGGCGGCGGCGGCGGCGCGACCGGCTCGGGCTCGACCGGCTTGGCCGGCTCGGGGCCGAGCGCAATCGTCATACCCACCGAGACCAGCAGGTCGCCAAAGCGGTCACGGGTCGGCGCCGCGACGCTGCTGTCGTTGAAGTCGAAGCGATAACCGAGCTCGGCCCGGCCGCTGGCACGACCGTAGCTGGCCTGCAGACCGACCACAGGCTGCAGGAACAGGTTGTTGGTCTTGTTCTCACCGGGGGAGTTCGGGTTCGGGAAGGCATCAAACTCCTCCTCGCTGCGCAGCACGCCGCCGCCGATGCCGACATACGGCCACCAGCCGCGGTCGGCATCACGGAAGTGGTAGCGTCCGGTAACACTGGCACCGTACATGCTCCACAGCAGCTCGTTGGCCTCGAAACGCGGATTGGTGTAGGTCAGATCAAAATCGACCGACCAGCGCTGGCTGAAGAACTTACCGAGGCCGATGGTGCCGAACGCGCCATCCTTGAGTTCACGCTTACTGTCGAATCCGATCTGGCCAGCAGAAGCACTCACATACCAGCGATCGTCGTAATCTTGGGCCACAACGGCTTGGGCCGCACCCAATGCACCGAGCAGGGCACAGCACAGGAGTTTCTTCTTCATGGTCAGCTCCTTGATGATGGAATTCAGCCGCCTAGTGAAGGCTGGCTCACCAACTCGACGGCCATTGTTTGCACGCCATCTCGACCAGCTTACAACGCACTCGTGAAAGCTGTGTTAACCAAACCCTAACAAAGACCGCACGATTCCGCCACGGGTTGCAGGTGCCACGCCAAGCCGAAACCCAGCCCGGCGGGGCATCGTGTGCGTGTGTCTTTCGGATGCCGAGGCCACGCTGTCGTCGACTCCGTCGACCATCACCCGTCCCTGCCCTCGTCCCGGGCGGCGGACCGGCCGTGCGGGACAGTGGATGATGCGCCGGGGCCCTCACGGTACGGATCCGCTTGGCCCGGGCTTCAGCCGCCCCGGGGTGGGCCCGCTTCGCACGGCCAGAGAGGGCACCTCGGCCAGTCCGACAGCCACAGCGCCAGGCACGGCCG
>JBEQAM010000120.1:0-6230 GCA_041640375.1 Rehaibacterium sp.
GCCATGGCCACCAAGCGCACCTACCAGCCCAGCAATCTCAAGCGCAAGCGCGACCACGGCTTCCGCGCCCGCATGAAGACCGCCGACGGCCGCAAGATCCTGGCCCGCCGCCGCGCCCGCGGCCGCAAGCGCCTGGCGGTCTGATCCGTTCCGTATCCCGCCGGCGGCGAACGCCGCCGGCGCGGAACCCGGCGGCGCGAGTCCAGCGCGCATGATCGAAACCGATCCCGCCGCGCCGACGTTCTCCTTCCCGCGCAGCGCCCGTCTGCGCCAACCGCCCGAGTTCCAGGCTGCCTTCGCCGAGGGCGGCCGCCTGCACGGCGACTGTTTCCGTCTCCATGTCCGCCCGCTTCCCTCGGGCCGGGCGCGTCTGGGCGTGTCCGTGTCGCGGCGGGTCGACCTGCGCGCGGTGGTGCGCAACCGCATCAAGCGGCTGGCGCGCGACGTGTTCCGCCACGCCGCGCCGCGGCTGGCGCCGGGCGATTACGTGCTGGTCGCCAAGCGTGAGGCGGCCCTGGCGGTGCGCGCCGGCAATGCCGCCGCGGTGCGCAAGGAGTTGCGGCGGCTGTTCGCGCGCTGTCCGTCGTTGAAGCCCGGCGAAGCGGGCGGCACAATGCCGGCCTCGACACCGGACGCCGCCGACGCTCCGGCGCCCCCCTGTTCCGACTCCTGATCGCGGCGCGTGCCCCGCCCGCCGCAGACCCTGCCCGATGAATCAGACCCGCACCTTCCTGCTGATAGCCTGGCTGTTCGTCGCTTTCCTGATCTGGGAGGCCTGGACCCGGGATACCGCCGCGCCCCGCCGCGAGGCGCCGGCGCCGACCGAGCCCGTGCCGGGCGACGTGGACAGCGGCGTGCCTGCCGCCGACGGCGTCCCGGCCATGGTCGCGGCCGAGCCGCCCAGGCCGGAAGGCGAGCTGCCGGGCGCCACCGCGCCGCAGGGCGTGGTCACCCTCACCACCGACGTGTTGCGGCTGCGGTTCGACGGTCGCGGTGGCACCCTGCTTTCGGCCGAGCTGCTGGCCTACGGCCAGACCGCCGACCCCGCTGCGCCGCCGGTGCAGCTGATGTCGCCCGAACCGGGGCGCTACTTCGTCGCCCAGTTCGGCCTGACCAGCAACAGCGAGATCAAGCCCAGCCACGAGGCGCCGTTCCGCACCGCCGACGGCGGCCGCGACTATGCCCTGGCCGCCGGCGCCGAGCGCATCGAGCTGCCCTTCGTCTGGACCCACGACAGCGGCCTGAGCGTGCGCCGCGTGTTCACCCTGGAGCGCGGCAGCTACGTGCTGGGCGTGCGCGAGGAAGTGAGCAACGCCGGCGAGACCGCCTGGAGCGGCGCCGCTTACTGCCAGCTGCAGCGCGTGCCGCCGCAGGTGCGCTCGGGCTTCACCAACCCCGAGGGCTACAGCTTCGCCGGTGCCGCCTGGTACAGCCCGCAGGACAAGTTCAACAAGATCAAGTTCGACAAGTTCGCAGCCGAGGCCCCGCTCAACCGCCAGGCCACCGGCGGCTGGGTCGCGATGCTGCAGCATCACTTCTTCGCGGCCTGCATCCCGCCGGCCGAGGCCACGGCGACCTTCTCCCTGGCCACCGCCGGGCCGCCGGGCGCGCCGGTCTACCGCATCACCAGCGTCGGTCCCGGTCTGAGCGTGGCGCCGGGCGGCAGCGGGCGGATCGAGCAACGGCTGTGGATCGGCCCCAAGCTGCAGTCGGTGCTGCCGACGGTGGCCCCGGGCCTGGACCGCACCAGCGACTACGGCATCTTCACCCTCCTGGCCGAGCCGTTGTTCTGGGTGCTCGACAAGCTGCACCGCCTGTTCGGCAACTGGGGCTGGGCGATCATCGGCCTGGTGGTGCTGATCAAGCTGGCCTTCTACAAGCTCTCGGAAACCCAGTACAAGAGCTTCGCCAAGATGCGCGCCGTGCAGCCGCGCATCGAAGCGCTCAAGGAGCGCTACGGGGACGATCGCCAGAAGTTCCAGATGGCGATGATGGAGCTGTACAAGAAGGAGAAGATCAACCCGATGGGCGGCTGTCTGCCGATCCTGGTGCAGATCCCGGTCTTCATCGCGCTGTACTGGGTGCTGCTGGAATCGGTCGAGATCCGCCACGCACCGTGGATCGGCTGGATCCACAGCCTGACCGACCGCGACCCCTACTTCATCCTGCCGGCGTTGAACATGGCCACCATGTGGCTGACCCAGAAGATGTCGCCGACCCCGGGCATGGACCCGGTGCAGAAGAAGATCATGCAGATCATGCCGCTGGCCTTCGGCGTGCTGTTCGCCTTCTTCCCGGCCGGCCTGGTGCTGTACTGGACCACCAACGGCGTGCTCGGCCTGGCCCAGCAGTGGATCATCACCAAGCGCCACGGCACCCCGGCCAAGGCCTGATCACCGCCGAGCGCACGCACACGAGGCCCGCGACATGCGGGCCTCGCCGTTTCGGCCCCTGCGGCCCGCGCCGACTTCTGCGAGGATGCGCCGCGTGAACACCGCCCCGACCGCCGACACCATCGCTGCCATCGCCAGCCCGCCCGGTGCCGGCGGCGTCGGCATCGTGCGCGTGTCCGGCCCGCGCGCGTTCGCCATCGCGCGGGCGATCGCCGGCGTGGAGCCGACGCCGCGACGCATCGCCCATGTGCGCCTGCGCGACGGTGACGGCGAGGTCATCGACGACGGTGTGCTGCTCGCCTTCCGCGCCCCGCACTCGTACACCGGCGAGGACGTGGTCGAACTGCAGGCGCACGGCAGCCCGTATGTGCTGGCGGCGCTGGTCGCGCGCTGCTGCGCGCTCGGCGCGCGCCCGGCACGGGCCGGCGAATTCACCGAGCGCGCCTTCCTCAACGGCAAGCTCGACCTCGCCCAGGCCGAAGCCGTCGCCGACCTGATCGCCGCCGGTAGCGAGGCCGCCGCCCGTGCCGCGCGGCGCGCACTCGACGGCGTGTTCTCGCAGCGCGTGGAGGCGCTGTTCGAGGCGCTCACCGGCCTGCGCGTCTACATCGAGGCGGCGATCGACTTCCCCGAGGAGGAGATCGACTTCCTCTCCGGCGACGAAGTGCGCCGGCGCCTCGCCGACACCCAGGCCAGGCTGGCCGAGCTGCTGGCCGGCGCCGAGCGCGGCGTGCGCCTGCGCGACGGCCTGCACGTGGTGATCGTCGGCCCGCCCAACGCCGGCAAGAGCTCGCTGCTCAACGCGCTGGCCGGCGCCGAGCGCGCCATCGTCACCGACATCGCCGGCACCACCCGCGACCTGTTGCGCGAGGCGGTGCGCATCGACGGCATCGAACTGACCCTGGTCGACACCGCCGGTTTGCGCGAGAGCGGTGACGCGGTCGAGGCCGAAGGCATGCGCCGCGCCCGCGCCGAACTGGCGCGTGCCGACCTCGCCCTGGTCGTGCTCGACGCCCGCGAACCCGAGGCCGGCCGCGCCGCCGTCGCCGCCGATCTCGCCGCCGTGCCGCGCACGCTGTGGCTGCACAACAAATGCGACCTCGCCGGCGAACCCGCGCGCCGCGAAACCCGCGCCGACGGTACCCACCTGTGGCTGTCGGCCCGCAGCGGCGAGGGTCTGGAGGCCTTGCGCGCCGAACTGCGCGCCGCCGCCGGCCTCGGCGATGGCAGCGCCGGCGCCTATAGCGCCCGCCAGCGCCACCTCGACGCCCTGCACCGCACCGGCGAACACCTCGGCCACGCCGCCGCCCAACTCGCCGCCGGTGCCGGCGAACTCGCCGCCGAGGAACTGCGCCTGGCCCAGGACGCCCTCGGCGAGATCACCGGCCGGCTCGGCGCCGACGCCCTGCTCGGGCGGATCTTCGCCAGTTTCTGCATCGGCAAGTAGGCGAGCTTTTGTGTGACCAGAGCGAAGGGCCGCCGATCGCGGCCCTTCGTTCGTCCGGCGATGGCGCGGGGTTCAGCCCGAGATCGCCAGTTTCTCGCGGTGATACAGGCGCGCGGCGATCAGCCACAGCAGGGCGCCGGCGCCGAAGCCGGCGGCGAGGTAGACGCCCCATTCCTGCGCGGCGATGTCCTCGGCGCGGGCGATGCGCAGGATCATCTGGTTCTGCGCCAGGAACGGCACCGCGAACATCCACAGTTGCGACTTCACCGGGTTGATCAGCAGCACCACGGTCGGGATCACCGGCAGCAGCATCAGCACGCTCATGTAGCTCTGCGCTTCCTTCACCGATTTGACGCTGGCGGCGATCAGGGTGAGCAGGGTGGTGCCGAGCAGCACCATCGGCAGCAGGATCAGCAGCAGCTTGGCGATGCCGAGTGCCGACACGTCCAGCCGGAGCGGCAGTTTCGGCCCGAACTCGGCGCTGAGCTTGAAGGCGACCAGCATCAGCAGCAGGCCGATCACACCGAAGATGCAGGCGGCGGCGATCTTGCCGCTCATGATCGCGCCGCGCGGGGCCGGCGTGGCCAGCAGCGGCTCCAGCGATTGCCGCTCGCGCTCGCCGGCGGTGGTGTCGATCACCAGGTAGGCGCCGCCGAGGAAGGCGAACAGGATCAGGAAGTAGCTCATCATCCCGCCGACCACCTGGCCGCTGCGCGACTCGGGCGTGGACAGGTCGCGCGGGGCGACCAGCACCGGCTGGGCCACCGCCGGGTTGATGCCGCGCGCCAGCAGGCGCAGCGCGCCGACCGTCTGCCGGTACTGGTCGAGGATGCGCTGCAGGCGCTGCACCGGGATCTGCGCGTCCTGGCGCGAGCTGTCGTGAAGGATCTCCAGCGTCGCCGGCAGGCCGCGCCGCCAGTCCTCGCCGAAGTTCTCCGCCACGCGCAGGATCAGGTCGTGCTCCTGGTCGAGGATGGCGCGCTCGGGGTCGGCCGGCGGCTCGATGATCTGCACGTTCTGCCCGCGCAGCCAGTCGATCAGGTTGGGCGCGTGCTCGGCGCCGACCACCGGCAGCGCCAGCGGTTTCTCCATCTGGGTGGTGATGCGCTTTTGCGCCAGCGAACCGACGCCCATCATCAGCGCCGGCACCAGCAGTGGGCCCATCAGCAGCGAGATCATCACGGTGCGGCGGTCGCGCAGCAGGTCGCGAAGCTCCTTGAGCATCACGGTGAGCAGGGCGTTCATGCGTGCAGGCCCTCCTCGGAGCCGATCAGCTTGACGAAGGCGTCCTCCAGGTTGTCCTCGCCCGACTGTGCACGCAGCTCGTCGGCGCTGCCGGCGGCGACCACGCGCCCGTGGGCGATGATGACGATGCGGTCGCACAGCGCCGCCACCTCCTGCATGATGTGGCTGGAGAAGATCACGCAGCGGCCTTCGCGCCGCAGCTGCTGCAGGAAGCCGCGCATGGCGCGGGTGGTCATCACGTCCAGGCCGTTGGTGGGCTCGTCGAGGATGACGTTCTTCGGGTCGTGGACCAGGGCACGGGCGATCGCGGTCTTGGTGCGCTGGCCCTGCGAGAAGCCCTCGGTCTGGCGGTCGAGGATGTCGTGCATGTCCAGCGCGCTCGCCAGCGCCTCGGTGCGCCGCGCGATGGTGGCCGCGTCCAGCCCGTGCAGGCGGCCGAAGTAGGCGATGTTCTCGCGCGCGGTCAGCCGCTTGTACACGCCACGCGCGTCCGGCAGCACGCCCAGCCGGCGGCGCACGGCCTCGTCGTCGCGGCAGGCGTCCAGCCCGTCCACGCGCACCTGCCCGCGCTCGGGCCGCATCAGCGTGTAGAGCATGCGCAGCGTGGTGGTCTTGCCGGCCCCGTTGGGGCCGAGCAGACCGGTGATCTCGCCGTCGCGGGCGATGAAGCTCACCCCGTCGACCGCGCGCACCACGCCGGTCTTGGTCTTGAAGGATTTGTGCAGGTCGGAAGCTTCGATCATGTTCCCGGCTCCATGAGAAACGCGCCCGGGATCGGGTGCCGAAGCGGGCGGCAGGGCTGACGCACGAGCGTGTCCAGCGCGGGCGGCGCGGCAACGCCGCGCCGGGGGTGTGGAGGCATGACGGCGTGGCCGGAGCCGGCGCGGGCAGCGGTATGCACGACGCCCGCCCTGCGCACGACTTCGTCGGGTGACTTCAATGCTTCCGTCGCATCGGGAGCAGGCGTTCCCTGCCGTTGGCCGGCGTGGACGGCGTTCGGGCGCGGACGGCGTGTCGGACGCGAGCGGCAGCTGCCCCCTGAGTGAGGGGGCGGCGCGGCAACGCCGCGCCGGGGGTGTGGAGGCATGACGGCGTGGCCGGAGCCGGCGCGGGCAGCGGTATGCACGACGCCCACCTACGGCTCC
>JBEQAM010000121.1:0-4995 GCA_041640375.1 Rehaibacterium sp.
GCAATGGCCGGCGCGACCGGACAAGCGCAAGCGAGCTCGCGCGCCCCGCAACCCCGTCACGGTTTCCGCAGCGCCCCCAGCACCCTCGCGATCGCGCCGGCATGGTCCGGCACCCAGCGCAGCACGATCACCAGGTCGTTCTCGCGGTCCACGTAGATGTAGTTGCCGCCGAAGCCCGCAGCCCAGTAAGCCGATTCCGGCGCTTCCGGGATCGCCCGGCGGCCGGTGTTGAGCCACCACAGCAAGCCGTAATCGTCCTTGGTCGCGGAGGGCGTGGTCGCCGTCGCCATCCAGTCGGCCGGGAACAGTCGCGCCTGGCCCCAGCGGCCGTCGCGCAGGTGCAGCAGGCCGAAGCGGGCATGGTCGGCGGTCGAGATGAACAGCCCACCGCCGAAGTGACCGCCTCCGGACACCGACTGCATGCGCTGGCCGTCCAGCTCGACCCAGGAATTTTCGTAGCCGTACCAGCGCCAGGTATTCGACGCGCCGATCGGATCCATGATCCGCTCGCGCAGCACCTGCGGCAGCGGCTGGCGGAACACCTGCAGCAGCGCGTAGGCGAGCAGGTTCACCCGCACGTCGTTGTACTTGTAGCGCGTGCCGGGCGCGTGTAACGGCCGGTTGGCGGGGTCGTCGCCCTCGGGGCGGTCGGCCCAGTCGGGCGTATCCCACAACGTGCCAGACCAGTCGGAGTTCTGCTCCAGCAGGTGTCGCCAGGTGATCGCACCGTTGTGCGCGCCGTCGAACTTGCCGTCGTCGACGTAACGCGCCACCGGATCGTCGAGTGAAGCGATGCGGCCGTCGGCGAGCGCCAGACCGGCCAGCGTCGCGAGATAGCTCTTGGCGACGCTGAAGGTCATGTCGGCGCGATGGATATCGCCCCACGCGGCGACCAGATGCCCGCCGCGCACCACCATGCCGCTGCCGCTGGCGCGCGGCCGGGTCGGCCCGAGCACGCGATAGCCCGGCTCGCGCGGCGTGTAGTGGTCGAGGATGACCTGACGCAGATCGGCTGGCTCGGCCACGGTATTGGCCCGGATCCAGTCGATCGCCTCGGCGAGCCTGCGCGGGTCGAAGCCCGCCTCGGCCGGCGCGAGCCGCGCCCAGTCGTGGCGTGGAGGAACATAGTCGGCGGCCTGGGCTGCGATCGCCAACAGTGCGGCGGCGGCGAACAGACCACGGAGGAGCAAGGACTTCATGACGGTGCCCGTCGGCAATGGACCGGCGGGCACTCTAGCAATATGGACTCTGGCAACGCTGGGTGAGGCGGGCCACCCACCCCGCGCAGACCGGCGGCCGCCGCTCAATGCTGCGCCGTCTTCACCAGCAAGCCCTTGGCGATCTCGGCATGCACGCGGCCCACGCCGCGGACGATGTGCAGGCTGACGAACAGCAGCAGCACACCGAGCACGAAGGCCAGCGGCGCCGACAGCGGCGTGATGTCGATGTGGACCTTGGCGTACACGTCGATCCAGCCCAGCTCGGCCAGCGCGATCAGCACCGGCGCCACGATCAGCCCCAGCGAGACGCTGAGTGAGGCCACCGCGAAGGTGAAGTAGGCGATCCCCAGCGGCAGCATCAGCAGCATGTAGAGCATGGTCGACCAGGTGCGCGGGTCGGTGAACATCGCCCCGATCCGCGCCAGCAGCGGCTTGCCGCGCTGCGCGTACAGCGGCCGGCGCGGCATGCGCTGGCCGAGCAGCGCCTCGACGATGCGGCCCTCCGCCAGCGACAGCAGCCGGGTGATGCCGACGAACAGGATCACGAACGGGATGCCGACGATCAGGATCGACAGGCCCAGCGACAGGCTCAGGCCGGTGACGGCGGTGGTGAAGTAGAGGATGCCGGTGGCCAGCGACAGCAGCATGTAGATCAGCGCGGTGTAGGTGCGCGGGTCGAGCGCCACACCGAAGAAGCGGCCCAGCGCGGTGCGCGGCGGCGGCGGCGGCGGCGTGCGCAGCGCGCGGTTCACCTTCACTTCGGTGTCGCGGTAGATCTCCGCCACTTCCTCGGGCGCGCCGTAGCTGCCGGCGATCTCGGCCAGCATCTGCGCCTCGGACTTGTCCGGATGCTCGGCCAGCTCCGAGCGCAGGTACTCCTCGGCGTCGTAGAGCGCGTCCTGCACCAGCGCCGGGTCGGCATCGCGCAGCGCGGCGCGGAGCTGGTCGAGGTATTCGGGAATGGTCTTGGGCGTGTTGGCGGCCATCACAGCGAGCCCTCCAGGGCGGATTCGACGACATCACGGGTGGCCGACCACACGGCCGCCCACTGTTCGAGCACCTGCCGCCCCTCGGCGGTGATGCGGTAGTAGCGGCGCGGCGGCCCGGACACCGAGGGCTCCACCTCGCTCTCCAGCAGCCCGGCCGCGCTGAGGTTGCGCAGCACCGGATACAACGCGCTCTGCTTGCCGCTGAGCACGGCCTGGCCGCTGGCTTCCAACCGCTTGGCGATCTGGTAGCCGTACAAGGGCTGGTCCGAACGCGCGAGCAAGGCCAGCAGCACCAGCGAGACCGTGCCGGCGCTGAGTTCCTTCTGGAATTTCCTGAGGTGGGTGTCGTGGTCGGTCACGGCTGGCTAACTCGCAGAGCGCCATAAGCATGACTACACAATATTGTTAACTTCATTCTAGTAGCCAATGCCGGAAGTCATGCCGCCCGCCGGGCTGTGCCGCTGGCGCAGACGCGACACAATGCCGCCCTGCCCCGCGAGTACCGCAGCATGGAAAAGCATTACGACCGCGACTACTTCGAACGCTGGTACCGCGCCCCCGACCAGCGCGCCGAGCGGCGCGCCCTGCTCGCCCGCAAGGTGGCGCTGGCGGTGGCGATGACCGAGTACCACCTCGGCCGCCCCGTCCGTTCGGTACTGGACGTGGGCTGCGGCGAGGGCGCCTGGCGCGCGCCGCTGCGGCGGCTGCGGCCGAAGCTGTACTACCTCGGCGTGGACAGCAGCGAATACGCCATCGTCCGCTACGGCCGCCAGCGCAACCTGCGGCTGGTGTCGTTCGGCCAGCTCGCCGAGCTGCGCTTCGATCGCAGCTTCGACCTGCTGGTGTGCTCGGACGTGATGCACTACCTGCCGGCGGCCGAGCTCAAACGCGGCCTGAGCGGCTTCGCCGAGCTGTGCCATGGCGTGGCCTTCCTGGAGACCTTCTGCAAGGGCGACGCCGCCGAGGGCGACCAGCACGGCTTCCACGCCCGCCCGCCCGGCTTCTACCGCAAGGCCTTCGCCGCCGCCGGCTTCGCCTTTTGCGGCTCGCACTGCTGGCTGGCGCCGGGACTGCGCCAGGACGCGGTGGCGCTGGAAATCGCCTGAGCGCGACCAGGCTCAAGGATTCGCCGCCCGGGCCGCCACATACTGCACCGCAGCATCGCCCGACCGAACGCGCTACCCTGTCGGACCCCGCACCACGGGACAGCCCATGCTCTACCACGCCCACGAACTCACCCGCGCCCTGATGAGCCCCTGGGTCTACTGGTCACAGGCCAGTGCCCGGATCTTCTCCGAACCTGGCAGCTGGCTGTCGAAACTGCCCGGCGCGCCGCGCCTGGCCGCCGGCTACGAGCTGATGTACCGCATCGGCAAGGACTACGAGAAACCCGAATTCGGCATCCGCACCGCGGTCGCGCATGGGCATGAGGTGCCGATCGTCGAACAGACCGTGCTGGAAAGGCCGTTCTGCAGGCTGCTGCGCTTCAAACGCTACAGCGACGACCCGGAAACCATCGCCGACCTCAAGGACGATCCGCCGGTGCTGGTGGTGGCGCCGCTGTCGGGCCATCACGCCACCCTGCTGCGCGACACCGTGCGCACGTTGCTGCGCGACCACAAGGTCTACATCACCGACTGGATCGACGCGCGCATGGTGCCGGTGTCGGCGGGGCCGTTCCACCTCGACGACTACGTCGCCTACGTGCAGGACTTCATCCGCCATATCGGCGCGGAAAGGCTGCACGTGGTCAGCGTCTGCCAGCCGACCGTGCCGGTGCTGGCGGCCGTCTCGCTGATGGCCGCGCGCGGCGAGACCACGCCGCGCAGCATGGTGATGATGGGCGGCCCGATCGACACCCGCGTCAGCCCGACCAGCGTGAACGACCTGGCCACCACCAAGCCGCTGTCGTGGTTCGAACGCCACCTGATCCACCCGGTGCCGCACCTGTACCCGGGCAGCGGGCGCAAGGTGTACCCCGGCTTCCTGCAGCACGCCGGTTTCCTGGCGATGAACCCGAGCCGGCACTTCCAGTCGCACTGGGACTTCTACCAGGACCTGGTGCGCGGCGACCTCGAGGACGCCGAGTCGCACCGCCGCTTCTACGACGAGTACAACGCCGTGCTCGACATGCCGGCCGAGTACTACCTGGACACCATCCGCACCGTGTTCCAGGAGCACCTGCTGCCGCGCGGGCTGTGGGACGTGGCCGGCGAACGGGTCGCGCCGGAGGCCATCACCGGCACCGCGCTGATGACCATCGAGGGCGAGCTGGACGACATCTCCGGCCTCGGCCAGACCCGCGCCGCGCACGACCTGTGCCGCGGCATCCCGGCGCAGGCCAAGCGCCACCTCACGGTGAAGGGCGCCGGCCACTACGGCATCTTCAGCGGCCGCCGCTGGCGCGAGTCGGTGTATCCGGAGGTGCGCGACTTCATCCGCGCACACGATCATCGTTGAGCATCCGCCGCTGAGCGACCGGGCGCCATGGCTCCCGGTCGCGGCTTGCGCCGTCAGCCTTCGGCAGACGAGTGCGTCGTCCCTGCAGTCCAGGCGGACGCGGCCTAGGCCGCGCGGCGGATCGCCGCCAGACTGGCACCCACGCCCATCAGCAGCGCGCCCGAGATCCGCTCGCGCCACACCGCCACCCGCTCGCTGGCGGCCAGGCGCCGCCCCTGCGCCGCGACCCAGCCGTAGGCCGCCAGCACCGGCATCTCGGTGACGAAGCAGATCGCGCCGAACAGCAGGTACTGCGGCAGCAGCGGCGCGGCCGGATCGACGAACTG
>JBEQAM010000121.1:5005-6189 GCA_041640375.1 Rehaibacterium sp.
ACAGCACCGACTTGGGATTGGCGAGCTGGGTGAGCACGCCCTGCGCGAACGGCCGCCGCGTCACCGGCACCGGCGCATCGCCGCGCGGTGCCGCGTTGGCGCGCGCATCGCGGATGGCCTTGAAGCCGAGATACATCAGATAGGCCGCGCCGGCCCACTTCACCGCGTGGAACAGCGTCTCGGAGGTGCTCAGCAACGCGCCCAGCCCGAGGGCCGAGAGGGTGAAGTAGATGCCGTTGCCGAACTGGATACCGAGGCCGGCCTTCAGGCTCGCCCCCCAACCGTCGCGCATGCCGTGCGCCACGGTGAACAGCACCGCCGGCCCCGGCGTCAGCGCGAACAGCAGCTGCAGGGCGGCGAAGGCGGCGAAAGCTTCCCAGTGCATGGCGGCGGTTGGCGGTGTGGCCGGGGGTGGTCGGCGCGCATTCTGCGGCTTTTCCATGGCGGCGTCGCGTAGGATTCGTCCTCATTGCGATGAATGCCGCTCATGTCCGCCGCCTCCCGCGACACCCCCTTCGCCGACCTCGACCCCGACGCCGTGCTCGACGCGGTCGAATCACTGGGCCTGCATGGCGACGGCCGGGTGCTGGCGCTCAACAGCTACGAGAACCGCGTCTACCGCGTCGGGCTGGAAGACGCCGCACCGGTAGTGGCGAAGTTCTACCGGCCCGCGCGCTGGAGCGACGACGCCATCGGCGAGGAGCACGCCTTCGCCGCGCAATTGCGCGCGGGCGGCCTGTCGGTGGTCGCGCCGCTGGCGTTCGACGGCCGCACCCTGCACCACCACCGCGGCCACCGCTTCGCACTGTTCCCGTTGCAGGGCGGCCACGCGCCAGAGCCGGGCGACCGCGACACGCTGCGCCAACTCGGCCGTGCGCTGGGCCGGCTGCACGCGATCGGCGCGGCCGGGCGCTTCGCGCACCGCGCCAGGCTCGACATCGCCACTTTCGGCGAGGCGCCGGTGGCGTTCCTGCTCGACCACGACTGGCTGCCGCCCGAACTGGAGGACAACTTCGCCGGCCTGTGCGAGGCGGTGCTCGATCGCGTCGAACTGGCCTTCGACCGTGCCGGCGATATCGCCACACTGCGGCTGCATGGCGACTGCCACCCCGGCAACATCCTCTGGCGCGACGACCAGCCTCACTTCGTCGACCTCGACGACTGTCTGACCGGCCCTGCCATGC
>JBEQAM010000122.1:0-6189 GCA_041640375.1 Rehaibacterium sp.
GGGTGCGTGCCGGCGCCAGCCAGCCGTACCAGGCGAGCAGCAGCAGGAGGTTGGCGACTAGCGCCAGCAGCGCGAGGCGGTGCGCGTTCATGCACCGCGCTCCAGGCAGCGCGCGGTTTCGGCGAGGCGGCGGCCGAGTGCGCGGGCCAGATGTTTTTCGTCGTCGCTGAGCGGCAGGTCGTCGTCGGCGCCGGCGACGTGGCTGGCACCGTAAGGCGTGCCGCCGGTCCGGGTGGTATTGAGCCGCTGCTCGCTGAAGGGGAGCCCGACCAGCAGCATGCCGTGGTGCAGCAGCGGGAGCATCATCGACAGCAGGGTGGACTCCTGCCCCCCGTGCATGGTCGCGGTGGAGGTGAACACCGCTGCCGGCTTGCCGACCAGGGTGCCCGACACCCATTCGCCGCCGAGCGTGTCGATGAAGTGCTTGAGCGGCGCGGCCATGTTGCCGAAGCGGGTCGGGCTGCCGAGGGCCAGGCCGGCGCATGCGGCCAGGTCGCGCTTGTCGACATAGGGTGCGCCATCCTCGGGCACCGGCGGCGCGGCGGCGGTGGTCACCGCTGCCACCGGTGGCACCGTGCGCAGGCACGCCTGCATGCCGGGCACTTCCTCGACGCCGCGGGCGATGTGTCGCGCCAACTGCGCCACCGAACCGCCGCGGCTGTAGTACAGGATCAGGATCTGGCTCATCGCGTAAGGGTACGGGGGCGGGCCGGATGACGAAAGCCGGGAGCCAGCCTGCTAGGCTTGAGCGATGCCGATCCGCGAGCAGGCCATCGACTGGTGGGGGCGCCAGAGCCGGGAGCGTTGGCGGGCGTTCGCGCGCTTCCTCTGGCAGCGCTTCCTCGACGACCGCTGCTTCGAGACCGCCGGCGCGCTGGCCTACACCACGGTGTTCGCGCTGGCGCCGCTGACCGCGGTGGCCTTCGGCGTGCTGTCGGTGTTCCCGGTGTTCGAGCAGTGGACCGGACAACTCGGCGACTTCGTGTTCACCCACTTCGTACCGGAGGCGGCGCGCGCGGTCGAGGATTACCTGCTGCGCTTCGCCGAAGGGGCGAGCCGGCTGACGCTGGCCGGCGTGCTGGCGCTGATCCTCTCGGCGGCGCTGGTGCTGGCCGGCATCGAGAGCACCTTCAACCGCATCTGGCGCGTGGAAACGGCGCGGCCGCCGTTGACCCGCCTCCTGGTCTACTGGGCGGCACTGACGCTGGGTGTGCTGCTGGTCGTGGCCGGGCTGGCCTTCACCTCCTATCTCTACGCCGGCTCGCTGGGCGCAGCGGCGGTGCCGCAGCCCGTCGACCGCCTGCTGCGGGCGGTACCGGTGGGCATCGAGCTGGTCGTGTTCACCCTGGCCTACATGGTCATTCCCAACCGCACGGTCGCCTTCCGGCACGGGTTGGCCGGCGGCGTGCTGGCGACGGCGCTGTTCGAGGCGGCCAAGCACGCCTTCGCGCTGTATCTGCGCAGCGTGCCTTCCTACCAGGTGTTGTACGGCGCGCTGGCGGCGATCCCGATCTTCCTGCTCTGGGTCTACCTGAGCTGGGTGGTGGTGCTGCTGGGCGCTTCTTTCGCCGCTTCGCTCTCGGCCTTCCGCTTCCAGCCGCTGGCGATGCGGCTGCCGGCCGGCTACGAGCTGTTCGGGTTGCTGCGCCTGCTCGGACGCTTCCGCCAGGCGCACCGCCGCGGCGTGGTGCTGGACAGCGACACCCTGCACCGGCTGGAGCCGAGCCTGACCGACGATCTGATGCAGCATATGCTGGGCGACCTGGCGCGGGCCGGCATCGTCCGGCGCGCCGAAGGCGGCGGCTGGCTGCTGGCGCGCGACCTCGACCAGGTACCGCTGGCCGAGCTGTACGAAACCGCCCGACTGCGGATCCCGGTGGCCGAGGCGCGCCTGCCCTGTCGTGACGACCCGCTGGGCTGTGCCGCCGCCGCGGCGCTGGACGAACTGCGGCTGCCGCTGCGGGCAGAACTCAAGCGCCCGGTCGGCAGTCTGTTGAGAGACATCGAGGACGACCAACCATGACCAACCGCCTTGCCACGGCCCTGTGCCTGCTCCTGCTGCTGGGCGGCTGCGCCGACCGCGCGGCCGATGACGCGGCCGCCGCGCCGGCCGCCGAAGTCGCCACCGAAGCCGTCGCCGCCGGGATGCAGCGGCCGGCGTTGGCGGTCGACACGCTCGACCACGGCGTTTTCGACCTCGCCGCCCACCGCGGCGAGTGGGTGGTGGTCAATTTCTGGGCGACCTGGTGCAAGCCCTGTCTGAAGGAGATCCCGGACCTGTCCGCGTTTCACGACAGCCGCCAGGACGTGACCGTGATCGGCCTGGCCTACGAGGAGATCGAGCCGGACGACCTGCGCGCCTTCCTGCGCAAGGTGCCGGCCAGCTATCCGATCGCCATCCTCGATGTCTACGACCCGCCGGCGGCTTTCGACACGCCGCGCGGTTTGCCGATGACCTATCTGATCGCGCCGGACGGCACGGTGGCCAGGCAGTTCCTCGGGCCGGTGACATCCGCGGAGCTGGCCGAGGCCATCGCCGCCCATCCGGCACGCGGCTGAGGGAGGACGAGCCATGCAGGCATCGCGTTTCTATGTGACCGGGCGGGTGCAGGGCGTGTTTTTCCGCGCCTCGACCCGCGAGCAGGCCGAACGGCTGGGCCTGAAGGGTTACGCCCGCAATCTGCCCGATGGGCGGGTGGAGGTACTGGCCGTCGGCGACGACGGCGCCATCGCCGCGCTCGAGCGCTGGCTGTGGAAAGGGCCCGAGCACGCCCATGTGGAGGATGTCGCCCGCGAGCCGGCCGAGGCCGAGGTGACCGAGGGCTTCCGCACCGCCTGAGGGTCGGGGCGCGTTTGCGGTGAGCCGTGGCGGCGCTGCGCCGAGGTGCGCCGCGCCGGGACGGCGGCCGGCTAACATGCCGGCTGAGCCGGTCCGTCGCCGGCAGTCGCGAGCGTGTCCGTGAATTCCACCGCCCTGCCGTCGCCGCCACGCATCAAGGGGCTGTTCTGGCGGCTGCACACCGCCGGTTGGACGGCCGTGTTCACGCTCAGTTACCTGTCCGCGCTCTCGCACGGCAAACCGGCCGACTATGCCAAGGTCGTCCTCGCCGTCGCCGCCACCGGCTTCGTCGGCACGCTGGGCATCCGTTACGTGCTGCGCGCGCTGTGGCCGTTGCCGCCGGCACGACTGTTCGCCGTCGCCCTGCCGCTGGCGCTGCTGGCGGCCGGCGCGATGAGCGTGGTGTTCGTGATCGCGTTGACCGACTGGTGCCTGGACTGCCAGCCGGCCTCCCGGCTGGCCTACGTCGCCTACACCACCAGCTACCTGTACATGGTGGTGAGCTGGGTCGGTCTGTACGTCGGCATCAAGTTCTACCGGCAGTTGCAGGACCAGACCCGGCAGGCGCTGGCGGCCCATGCCATGGCGCACCAGGCGCAGCTGAAGATGTTGCGCTACCAACTCAACCCGCATTTCCTGTTCAACACGCTCAACGCCATCTCGACGCTGATCCTCGACCGCGACGGCGCCACCGCCAACCGGATGGTGCAGAGCCTGAGCGCCTTCCTGCGCCACTCGCTGGACAACGACCCGATGCAGCGGGTCACCCTCAAGCAGGAGCTGGACGCGCTCAACCTCTACCTCGGCATCGAGAAGATCCGCTTCGCCGACCGCCTGCGCATCCAGACCGACGTGGCGTCCGAGTGCTACTCAGCCCTGCTGCCAAGCCTGCTGCTGCAGCCGCTGGTCGAGAACGCGATCAAGTACGCGGTGGCGCGCAAGGTGGAAGGCGGCTCATTGCGCATCTCGGCGCGCCGGGTCGGCGAGACGCTGGTGCTCGGCGTGGCCGACGACGGCCCCGGTTGTCCGGCGCTGGAGGGCGGCGCGCTGCCGCCGGGCAATGGTGTCGGCCTGCGCAACACTCGCGAACGGCTGCAGGTGCTCTACGGCGAGCGTGCCGGCTTCGACATCCGCAACCTGCCGGCGGGCGGGCTCGAGGTGACGCTGCGCCTGCCGTTCGAGACCGGCGGTGCGCCCCGGGAGTGAACCGATGCAGCCGTCCCGCGCGAGCATCCGCACCCTCATCGTCGACGACGAGCCGCTCGCCCGGCGCGGGCTGGAGCTGCGCCTGGCCGGGCATGTCGACATCGAGATCGTCGGCCAGTGCGCCGACGGCGCCGCCGCGCTGGAGGCCCTCGCCCGGCTGCAGCCGGACCTGATGTTCCTCGACGTGCAGATGCCGGGCGTGGACGGTTTCGCCACGCTGCGCGCGATCCCGGCCGCGCAGATGCCGCTGGTCGTCTTCGTCACCGCCTTCGACCACTACGCCATCCGCGCCTTCGAGTCCTCGGCGGTCGACTACCTGCTCAAGCCGGTCGAGGACAGTCGCCTGCACCAGGCCCTGTACCGCGTCCGCGAGGCGCTGGAGCGACGCGATGCACAGCAGCATTGCGCCAAGCTGCTCAACCTGCTCGGCGAACTCAGTGGCCGGCCAGCGTTGACTCTGGAGGAAGCGCTCGATGCCGACACCGCCGAGACGCTGCGCCGCGAAGACAGGCTGGCGATCCGCGACGGCGGCCGCATCGTGCGGGTCGAGATCAAGTCGATCCGCTGGGTGGACGCCGCCGGCGACTACATGTGCATCCACACCGACGGCGAGACCTTCGTGCTGCGCGCCACCATGCGTGACCTGGAGAGGCAGCTCGACCCGCAGCGCTTCCCGCGTATCCACCGCTCCACCATCGTCAACGCCTCGCGCGTGCGCGAGATGCGTGCACACACCAATGGCGAGTATTTCCTGACGCTGGACTGCGGTCACGAATTGAAGCTGTCGCGCAGCTACCGCGACCGCCTTGCGCTGCTCAAGTAACCGTCTTTGGCATGGCGGAGCCGTGCCCCAGCTCCGGCAGTCTGGCCGCAAGCCGGTCGCGGCTTGCGCCGCTCCCGCGAACGGCAGGTCCGGGCTAGGCAACGCCCACGCTTCGCCGTGTCGCTTCCACGGCCCACCGCAGGCCAGGCAACCTTCGTGACTTCCGGTGCATCCAACATGGCCATGCGGTGCGCATCGTGCGCGCCGTCGACCACTGCCTCGGCCGCGTCATGAAACTCACCGAAGCCTCGCTGCGCAACCCCGCTGCCGTCGCCGCGGCCGTGGCGCTGGTCTGCGTGTTCGGCCTGCTGGCGTTGTTCGCCCTGCCGCTGCAGTTGTTCCCCGACATCGAGCGCCCGCAGATGACGGTGCAGACCGGCTGGCGCGCCGCCTCGCCGCAGGAGATGGAGGCGGAGATCGTCGAGCCGGTCGAGAGCGTGCTGCAGGGCCTGCCGGGGTTGGAGCAGATGGATGCCAACATCAACGCCGGCGGCGGCTGGATCAATCTGACCTTTGCCGTCGGCACCGACATGAAGGCGATGCTGGTCGAGGTGCTGGCACGGCTGAACCGGCTGCCGCCGCTGCCGCGCGATGCGTCGCCGCCGGTAGTGCGCTCGGGGTCCGACGACGCCAACCAGTCGCTGACCTTTTTCTTCGTGCAGCGGCTGCCGGGCACGCCCGGCGAGATTGGCGACTACCGGCGGGTGATCGAGGAGCGCGTGGTGCCGCGCATCGCCGCGATCGACGGCGTGGCCGGTGTCGAGATCAACGGCGTGGCCGGCGAGGAGCTGGCGATCACGCTCGATCTGACGCGCGCGGCGGCCTACGGCATCGGCATTCCGCAGGTGCTGGAGCAGGCGGGACGGGTGACCGACGTCCCCGGTGGCGCCTTCGACGCGGGACGTCGCCAGTACACGCTGCGCTTCGCCGGCCGCTACCGGCCGGACGACTTCGGCGAACTGATCCTGGCCTGGCGCGACGGCGGGCCGGTGCGGCTGGGCGACATCGCCAGCATCGAGGTGCGCCGGCCCGAGCAACGCTTCTTCGCCTACCAGAACGGCAATCCGGCCATCGGGCTGCGCATCATGCGCGAGAGCGGGGCCAACGTGCTGGCGACGCTCAACGAGGTCAAGCGCGTGGTCGGCGAGCTGCGCGAGAGCGAGCTGCGTCCGATGGGCCTGGGCATCGAGCAGAGTTTCGACGCCTCGGTGTTCATCAACCGCGCCATCGGTCTGCTGTCCGGCAGCCTGTTCGCCGGCGTGCTGCTGGCGGTCGGCTGTCTGTGGTGGTTACTGCGCGATGCGCGGGCGACGGTGCTGAT
>JBEQAM010000123.1:0-6184 GCA_041640375.1 Rehaibacterium sp.
GCCGATGGGACCCGGCTGCTGCTGTACCTGGATACGACCGAGCTGGCGCGCGACCTGCAACGCCCGCTCGCCGCCCGCGTGCTGCGCCTGGATCCGGGCCTGCCGCTGGGCTACGCACGCGACCTCGACCTGCTGCCCAATACGCTTCCCCCCGAGAAACACCGCGGCTATGCCTTGCAGTGGTGGGGCCTGGCCGCCGCGGTGGCGGCGATCACCCTGCTGCTCGGCTTCCGCCGGAGAAAGGCATGACTCCCAAGACCCGTTCCCGTCTCGTGCTGTTGCTGATCTTCGCGATGTTCTTCGTGTCGTTCGGCGTGGCGTTCTTCCTGCGCATGAGCGGCTGGGAGCCGGAGGTCACACGCAACGCCGGCGAGCTGCTCGACCCGGTGATCGACCTGCGCGACCTCACCCTGCGCCACGTCGATGGCGAGCCCTACCCGTGGCAGCCGCAGCGGCGCCTGTGGCGAATGGTCGCGGTGGCGCCGGCGGACTGCGATGCGTCCTGTGTGCAGATGGTCGACCTGCTGCGCCGCGTCTGGGTCGGCGAAGGCCGCCACGCCGAGCGCGTGCACGTGCTGTGGTTCGGCGAGATCCCCGCCGATGCGCCGACTTTTCGTGCCCTCTATCCCATGCAGCGCGACCAGGCGCTGCTGGCGCGGCTGCCCGATGCGTCGGTGCCGGGCGCGATCCCCGTGTATCTCGTCGACCCGTCCGGCTTCCTGGTGATGCGCTACACGCCGGGCTTCGACCCCGGGGGGCTGCGCCGGGATCTGGCGCGATTGCTGAAGTGATCGCTGCCCGCGCTGAGTCACCGCCCAATTTTCGAACATCGACCACGGTGAAGACGCCGATGTCCCCACACCGCCATTTCCATCGCCTGGCCTGGGCCGCCGTGCTGCTGGCGGTCTGCGTGATCGTGTTCGGCGCCTTCGTGCGCCTCTCCGACGCCGGCTTGAGCTGCCCGGACTGGCCGACCTGCTATGGCCAGGCCACCTGGCCCAAGCACGAGGCGCAGATCGCCGCCGCCAACGCGCGCTTCGAGCGTCCGGTGGAGGTGCACAAGGCCTGGCGTGAACAGTTCCATCGCCACATCGCCGCCCTGCTCGGCCTGCTGGTGCTGGCGCTGGCCGCGCTGGCGGCGCGCCGGCGCCGCTTCGGGCTGGCGACGGTGTTCGGCGCCAGCGCACTGGTGGCGCTGGCCATTCCCTTGTACATGGCCGAGCACTACGTCGTCTCCAGCGGGCTGGTGGCGGTCGCGCTGGCCTGGCTGCTGGCCTTCGCCTTGCGCAGTACCCAGCCGGACTTCTCGCGGCTGGCGACCGTGACCCTGGCGGTGATCGTCGTGCAGGCCATGCTCGGCATGTGGACGGTGACCTGGCTGCTCAAGCCGGCGGTGGTGATGGCGCACCTGCTTGGCGGCCTGACCACCTTCTCGCTGCTGGTCTGGCTGGCCTGGCGCAGCACGCCGGAGGCGACGATCGCGCGTCCGGATAGTGCGCGCCTGCGTCCGATGCTGGTCGTCGGCCTGGCGCTGCTCGGTATCCAGATCGCGCTCGGCGGCTGGACTTCAGCAAACTACGCGGCGCTGGCCTGCGGCACCGACTTCCCGACCTGCCTGGGCCAGTGGTGGCCGCAGACCGATTTCCGCGAGGGGTTCGTGCTGTGGCGCGGCATCGGCGTGGACTACGAGGGCGGCGTGCTCGACGGGCCGGCGCGCGCCGCCATCCAGATGAGTCACCGGATCATGGCGCTGCTGGTGTTCGCCCATCTGCTGTTCCTCGCCCTGCGCCTGCGCCGCACGCCGGGGCTGAGCCGCTGGGGCTGGGCACTGGGCATCGCGCTCGGCGCGCAGGTGGCGCTGGGGATCGGCAATGTCGTCCACGGCCTGCCGCTGTGGATGGCGACCGCACACAACGCCGGCGCGGTCGTGCTGCTGTTCATCCTGGTGTCGCTGCTGGCGCGCCTGCGGGCGGCCTGAAGGCCGGGGGCCCGGAGCAGCGGCGCGCGGCCGTCCCCGCGCAAGCGGGGGCTCGGTGCTTTCGAAGGCTTCCGGAAGGCGCTGGATTCCCGCTTTCGCGGGGATGACGAGGGGATCGGCTGCGATTCCCGATCCATCATTCCCGGTACCCGCCGGTCCCGCCACTTGCCATCCACTCCCGCTACGCCCACCCTACGCCCCGCCATGCCTTCGCTCGCCAGCCAATACTGGGAACTGACCAAGCCGCGCGTCGTTGCCCTGATCGTGTTCACCGCGCTGGTGGGCATGTTCCTGGCCGTGCCCGGCTTGCCGCCGTGGCGCGCAGTGCTCTTCGGCAGCCTGGGCATCTGGCTGGCGGCGTCCTCGGCGGCGGCGATCAACCACCTGCTCGACCAGCGCATCGACGCATTGATGGCACGCACCGCGCACCGTCCGCTGCCGACCGGCTCCCTGCGCTCCTGGCAGGTGCTGGCTTTCGCGCTGCTGCTCGGCGCGCTGTCGATGGCCCTGCTGGTGTGGCAGGTCAATGCGCTCACCGCCTGGTTGACCTTCGCCTCGCTGATCGGCTACGCGATCGTCTACACCGGCTGGCTCAAGCGTGCCACGCCGCAGAACATCGTCATCGGCGGCATCGCCGGCGCGGCCCCGCCGGCGCTGGGCTGGGCGGCGGTCACCGGCGAGCTGCACCCGCATGCGCTATTGCTGGTGCTGATCATCTTCGTTTGGACCCCGCCGCACTTCTGGGCGCTGGCGATCTACCGCCGCGACGACTACGCCCGTGCGATGATCCCGATGTTGCCGGTCACCCATGGCGTGCCCTACACGCGCTGGCAGATCCTGTTCTACACGGTGCTCCTGGTGGTGGCGAGCGTGCTGCCCTGGGCCACCGGCATGAGCGGTCTGTTCTACCTCGGCGGCGCGCTGGTGCTGGGCGCGGTGTTCCTCTACTACGCCATCCGCCTGATGAGCCCGCCGAACGAGTTGTTCGCCATGCAGGTGTTCAACTACTCGGTGGTCTATCTGATGGCGCTGTTCGCCTTCCTGCTCGCCGACCATTGGTTGTTGCCGCCGCCGGAGCCGCTGCCGTCGATCCCGTTCGAGCCGGTAGGTTGAAGCCCCCGGATGCCATAAACGGAACGGCCCGCTGCGCGGGCCGTTCCGGTATTTCTCGCCCGGATCAGTCGCCGATCAGGTAGGTCTGCCAGAACAGCATCGCCGCAGCGTTGTAGTAGTCGGCGTTGCTCTTCTTGGCGAAGCCGTGGCCTTCGTCCTTGAATAGCAGGTACCACACGTCACCACCGTTGCCGCGCACCGCGCGCACGATCTGCTCGGCCTCGGAGGCCGGCACGCGCGGGTCGTTGGCGCCCTGGGCGACGAACAGCGGCCGGCTGATCCGGTCGGCGTTGTTCAGCGGCGAGATCTTCTCCAGGAAGGCGCGCATCTTCGGGTCGCGCTCGTCGCCGTACTCGGCGCGGCGCAGGTCGCGGCGGTAGCTCTCGGTGTTCTCCAGGAAGGTGACGAAGTTGGAGATGCCCACCACGTCGATGCCGGCGCGCAGGCGCTGGTTGTAGTGCACCATCGAGGCCAGCACCATGTAGCCGCCGTAGCTGCCACCCTGCACACCGACGCGGTCGGCGTCGAGTTCGGGCTGCTGCGCGATCCAGTCCAGCAGCGCGCCGATGTCCTTGATCGCGTCCTCGCGCCGGTAGCCATCGTCAAGCTGCAGGTAGGTCTTGCCGTAGCCGGACGAGCCGCGCACGTTCGGCACCAGCACCGCCACCTTCAGCTCGTTGACCAGGAACTGCGCGATCGGGTTGAAGCCCGGACGCGCCTGTGCCTCCGGGCCGCCGTGGATATTGATCACCACCGGGAACGGGCCTTCGCCGGCCGGACGGTAGTAGAAGGCCGGGATGGTGCGTGGCTTGCCGTCGACCTCGTCGAAAGTCGGGTAGCGGATCAGCGTCGGAGCGACGAAGCGGCTGGCGTCGAGTCCGCCGACTTCGCTCTCGGTCCAGCGTGTCAGCCTGGCCTCACCCAGATCGACCACGTAGACGTCGCTCGGCGAGGTGGCCGAGTTGATCGTCAAAGCGAGGCGCCGGCCGTCGGCGGAGAATCCGCCGAGGCCGACCAGGCCGATCGGCAGCTCGGGCAGCGCGATCTCGCCGCCGCTTCGCAGGTCGAGCAGGTGGACCTTGTCGATGCCGTCCTCGTTGCTGACGAAGGCGAGGTAGGCACCGTCGTCGGAGAGCACGAACTGGGTGACGTCCCAGGGAATGTGCGCGCTCAGGCTGCGCGTCCTGCCGGTCGCCAGATCACGGTGGCGCAGTTCGCGGAACTCGCCAGTCTCGTCGGAGACGTAATACAGGCCCTGGCCGTCGGCGGCGAAGGCCAGGCCGAAGTAGGCGGCGGGGCGGCGGCGGTCGTACAGCGGCGTCATCGCGCCGCTGGCGATGTCCACCAGGTAGGGCCGCGACTCGTTGATCGAGAGGTACTGCGAGACCAGCAGACGACGGTCGTCCGGCGACCAGCCGACGACGAACCAGGTGCCCTCGCGCTCGACCACCGGCACCGAACGGCCGTCGAGATCGACGATGTGCACGTCGGTATCGCGGCCATTGCGGCGGGTGGTGGCGTAGGCGATGCGGTCGCCCTGACGCGACCACACCGGCCCTTGGTTGCGGCTGCGGCCATCGGTGAGCATGCGTGCCGTGCGGGTGTCGAGGTCGAAGTAGAACAGCTGCCAGAACTCCGAGCCGCCCACGTCCTTGCCGAACACGAAGCCATTGGCACCGCCGGCTGGCGCCGGGCGCAGGCTGTTGACCGGCTCCTTGAAGAAGGTCAGCTGCTCGCGTGCGCCGCCGGCCATGCGCAGGCGGTGCGCCTGGTTGGTCTCGCCGAAGCGGGTGGTGATCAGCAGGCTGCCGTCGGCCAGCCAGCCGGCGGCGGCGGCGCCGCGGGTGTTCTGGTACTGCGCCAGGCGTTCGCTCAGCGTCTCGGGAATCTCCGGGATGTTCTCGCTGATGCGGTTGCCGGTCTCGACGCGCTGCACGTCGGGCGCAGCGGCGGCGAAGGCGGGGGTGGCGGTGAAGGCCAACGCGAGGGCCAGCAGGGATGCACGCATGCTCGGGCGTTCCTTTTTTTGTGGCAACGGATACCCGAGGGTAACGGCCCCAGTCAGGCGGGCCGTAGCCCATAAGTCACGATCCGGCGACGGGGGCGACCCTGGCAGCATCGTGCGTGGCACGGCCGCTACCCGCGCCGCCTGCGGCCGTCAACGCAGCCGCAACGTGAGCAGGGCGCGCAATTCGTCCTTCTCGGCGTCGCTGAGGCCGCTTTCGCGCTGGCGTTGCAGCAGCTCGCCCCGGCGTTGTGCGTGGGTCTGTTCCTCCAGGCGGGCGAGGGCGTCGACGAACTCCTTGCGCCAGCCCTCCGGGTCGCCGGGGAGGTCGGCGATGGCGAGCTTGTGCAGTGCCTCGGCCTCCTCGCGCTCGGCGAAGTGTTCGAGGATGGCGCCGGTGCTGATGCCGGGACGCGCGCGCGCCAGGTCGATCAATGCGACCAGCAGCGGAATGCCCGGTTGGCGCAGGGCGGCGAAGCGGTAGGGCGGCTCGACCGCTGCGGCCAGCGCCGGCTGGTGCAGCAGCAGGGCGATGGCGCTGCGCACCAGGCTGCGCCTGGGGGCCGGCGTGGCCGCGCCGCGGCGCGGCAGGCGTGGCGGTGGTGGCGCTTCGACGGCGGCGGCACGGCCAAGGCCGGTGAGTTCGGTCAGCCGCTGCTGCATCAGGTCGCGGAAGGCGCCGTCGGGAATCTGCGCCAGCATCGGTTTGGCACGCTCGGCCAGCCGCGCCTTGCCGTCGAGCGTGCCCAGGTTCACATCGCGCGACAGTTCGGCGTAGAAGAACGCCGACAGCGGCGTGGCCTCGTGCAGCCGTGCATCGAAGCCGTGCGCCCCCTCGCTGCGGACGAGGCTGTCGGGGTCCTCGCCCTCGGGCAGGAACAGGAAGAACGCCTGGCGGCCGTCGCGCATGCGCGGCAGCACCGATTCGAGCGCCCTCCAGGCTGCGCTGCGGCCGGCGCGATCACCGTCGAAGCAGAAATAGACGTCGCCGGCATTGCGGAACAGCAGCTCGGCGTGGTCGGGCGTGGTGGCGGTGCCGAGCGTGGCGACGGCGGTATTGATGCCATACTGGAACAGCGCCACCACGT
>JBEQAM010000124.1:0-6178 GCA_041640375.1 Rehaibacterium sp.
CGCAGCCGCGGATCGGCTCGCAACCGCTCGGCGAGGTAATCGGAGAACGCCCGGATCCGCGCCACATGGCGTAGGTCCGGGTGGGTGAGCAGCCACAGCCCGGCCTCGAAATTCGGCGTCACCGGAAACAGCGGCCGCAGCCCGGGCACCTGCTGGTCGACCGGCAGCAGCGCCAGCCCCAGCCCGGCCACTGCCAGCGCCGCCATCGTGTTGAGGTCACTGGCGCGCACGATGAAGGCCGACTCGCCATGGCGGCGCTCCAGCCAGGCGAACACCGGGATGCGCAGGAAACTGGCCTCGGCGCCGATCAGCGGGTGCTGCCCGAGCTCGTCCATGGCGCGTGGCGGCGCACGCCGGGCCAGATAGGACTCGCCGGCGAACACCCACCACGGCACCTCACACACGCGCCGTCCGACCAGGTACTCGGGCGGCGCGGAGGTGGCCCGCAGGGCGAGATCGGCCTCGCGACGGGCGAGGTCGAAATCACGGTCGCCGGCGGCGATCTCGATGCGGATGTCGGGGTAGATCGCCAGGAAGTCCGGCAGATAGCCGGCAACGAAGTCGGCCGCCAGGTTTGGGGCCGTGGTCAGGCGGATGCGGCCGGCCAGCCGGTAGTCCTTGCCGGCGACGGTGCGCTCCAGCGCCAGCACCGCCTCGTCGGCCGCCTCGGCATGACGCAGGATCTCCTCGCCTTCGGCGGTGGGCACATAGCCCTGCGGCAGCCGCTCGAACACGCGCACGCCGATCTTCTCCTCGAAGGCATTGAGCCGGCGGAACACGGTGGAGTGGTTCACCCCGAGCGCGCGTGCCGCGCCGGCCAGCGTGCCGGCACGGGCGATGGCGAGGCAGTAGCGGAGGTCGTCCCAGTCCATTTGCAATTATGCAATCAAATTTTTCATTTTTTGTCGATTTACTTGCCGCTTGGCACTGACGAAGCTATGCCCACCCCGGCACCCGCCGGCCCCTGATCGAGGACATCGCCATGACTCCCACTCTCCGGACCCAAGACTACGGCGCCACCCTGCTCCGCCTCTCGCTGGGCATCCTGTTCCTGGCCCATGCCGGCCTGAAGTTGTTCGTGTTCACGATCCCGGGCACGGTCGGCTATTTCGAGTCGATCGGCCTCCCGGGTTTCTTCGCCCATGTGGTCATCGCCGGCGAACTGTTCGGCGGCCTCGCCCTGCTGGCCGGGGTGATGACCCGCTGGGCCGCGCTCGGCCTGGCCGTCATTGCGTTCGGCGCGATCCTTCCGCACGCCGGCAACGGCTGGGTGTTCAGCGCGCCGGGCGGCGGCTGGGAGTTCCCGCTGTTCCTGGGCATCACCGCGCTGGTGCAGGCCCTGCTCGGCCCCGGCGCCTTCGCCCTGGAGCGCCGCGCCGCCCGCGCCTGATCCGATCCGGGGCTGCCCATCCGGTGGCCCCGCCTATTGTCCGTGCCATGACCACCCTCCCCGCCCTGTTCCTGTCGCACGGCTCGCCGATGCTGGCGATCGAGGACTCGCCCGCCGGGCGCTTCCTCGACGGCCTGGCCGCACACTGGCCCAGGCCGCACGCCATCGTGGTGGCCTCGGCGCATTATCCGGCCGCGGTACCGGCGGTAGGCGGCGCGCCGAAGCCGGCGACCGTGCACGATTTCACCGGCTTCCCGCCCCCGCTCTACGCCCTCGATTACCCGGCGCCGGGCGACCCTGCGCTGGCCGAGCGCATCGCCGGACTGTGGCGCGCGGCCGGCCTGCCCGGCCGGGTCGATCCGCTGCGCGGCCTCGACCACGGCGTGTGGGTGCCGCTGCGGCGGATGTACCCGACCGCCGACATCCCAGTGCTGCCGCTGGCGGTCGATCCGCGCGGCGATGCGGCGGGACACCTGCGGATCGGGCGTGCCCTGGCGCCGCTGCGCGACGAGGGCGTGCTGCTGGTCGGTTCCGGCGGCTTCGTCCACAACCTGGGCGAACTCGACTGGCAGCACCGCGACGGCCCGGCCACCCCTTGGGCGCGCGCGTTCGCCGACTGGATGCACGCGCGCCTGCTCACCGGCGACACCGACGCCCTGCTCGACTGGCGGGCGCGCGCCCCGCACGCCCACCGCGCCCACCCCAGCACCGAGCACCTGATGCCGCTGTTCTTCGCCCTGGGGGCTGGCGGCGAGGCGGCCCGCGCCACGCGTCTGCATCACTCGCTTCAACACGGCTCGCTGGCGCTGGACGCCTACGCCTTTCGCTGACGTGGCTTGTCGCCCCGACGGATTCCGGGCAGGGTAGGCGCTCGGCGCCATACCCCCTCGTATCCGCATGAGCGACACGCCCTACCCGCACTTGTTCGCCCCGCTCGATCTCGGCTTCTGCACCCTGCCCAACCGGGTGCTGATGGGCTCGATGCACACCGGTCTGGAGGATCGCGCCCGCGACTTCCCCAAGCTGGCGGCATACTTCGCCGAGCGCGCACGGGGCGGGGTCGGGCTGATGGTCACCGGCGGCTTCGCACCCAATATGGTCGGTTGGCTCAAGCCCTTCGCCGGCAAGCTGAGCTGGCCCTGGGAGGTGCGCAAGCACCGCCAGGTGACCCGCGCCGTGCACGACGAGGGCGCGCGCATCTGCCTGCAGTTGCTGCACGCCGGTCGCTACGCCTATCACCCGTTCTCGGTGGCGCCGAGCCGGCTGAAGGCGCCGATCAATCCGTTCACGCCCCGCGCGCTCAGCCATCGCGGCGTCGAGCGGCAGATCCAGGCCTTCGTCACCGGCGCGCGCCTGGCCCGCGAAGCCGGCTACGACGGCGTCGAGGTGATGGGCTCGGAGGGCTACCTGATCAACGAGTTCGTCGCCCCGCGCACCAACAAGCGCGGCGACCTGTGGGGTGGCAACCCGGAGAAGCGGATGCGCTTCGCGGTGGAGATCGTGCGCCGCATCCGCGAGGCCTGCGGGCCGGACTTCATCCTGATCTACCGGCTGTCGATGCTCGACCTGGTCGAGGGCGGCTCGGCCTGGGACGAGATCGTCGCCCAAGCGAAGGCGGTCGAGGCGGCCGGCGCGACCATCATCAACACCGGCATCGGCTGGCACGAGTCGCGGGTGCCGACCATCGCCACCTCGGTGCCGCGCGCCGCGTTCGCCGGAGTCACCGCCAAGCTCAAGCCGCACGTGGGCGTACCGCTGGTCGCCACCAACCGCATCAACATGCCGGAGGTGGCCGAACGCATCCTCGCCGCCGGCCAGGCCGACATGGTGTCGATGGCGCGGCCCTTCCTCGCCGACCCGGACTGGGTGCTCAAGGCCGAACAGGGCCGCGCGCAGGACATCAACACCTGCATCGCCTGCAACCAGGCCTGCCTGGACCATGTCTTCGTCAACAGGCGCGCCAGTTGCCTGGTCAACCCGCGCGCCTGCCACGAGACCGAGCTGGTCTACACCCGCGCCGAAACACCCAAGCGCATCGCCGTGGTCGGCGCCGGCCCGGCCGGGCTGGCCTGCGCCACGGTCGCCGCCGGGCGCGGTCACGAGGTGACCCTGTTCGACGCCGCCGGTGAGATCGGCGGCCAGTTCAACCTGGCCAAGAAGATTCCCGGCAAGGAAGAGTTCCACGAAACCCTGCGCTACTTCCGCCGACGGATCGCCCAGACCGGGGTGCGTCTGCACCTGAATACGCGGGTGAAGCCGGAGGACTTGCAGCCGTTCGACGAGATCGTGCTCGCCACCGGCGTGGTGCCGCGGCAGGCGCGCTTTCCCGGCAGCGACCACCCCAGGGTGGTCGGCTACCTCGATGTGCTGACCGGCCGGGTGGTGCCGGGACGACGGGTCGCCATCGTCGGCGCCGGCGGCATCGGCTTCGACGTGGCCGAGTTCCTCGCCCATGCCGGCCCGTCGCCGGCGCTCGACCCCATCCGCTGGATGGGCGAGTGGGGCGTGGATCCGACTTTCGAGGCCCGCGCCGGACTCGTCCGGCCGAGCCCGGAGGCGCCCGCCCGGGAGCTGTGGCTGCTGCAGCGCAGCCCGGGCCGGCCCGGCGCGCGGCTGGGCAAGACCACCGGCTGGATCCATCGCACCACCCTCAAGGCCAAGGGCGTGCAGATGCTCGGTGGCGTGGCCTACCTGGGGGTCGAGGATGGCGGCTTCCGGATCCGGGTGGATGGCAAGGAGCGCCTGCTGGCGGTCGACCACGTGGTGGTCTGCGCCGGCCAGGAGCCGCTGCGCGAGCTGCTCGCGCCGCTGCAGGCCGCCGGTCGGCAGCCGCATCTGATCGGCGGCGCCGATGTCGCCGCCGAACTCGATGCCAAGCGTGCCATCGATCAGGGCAGTCGTCTCGCCGCCACGCTCTGAGCGCCGGAAGCACGCTACGCGCGTCCAGCAAACCTGAATGGAATCAATCGTTTCTGAAAATACATTCAGCTGGCGTTCGGTTTTGCGCCGGTAGGGTGCGCCCCCGAACCGTCCCCGCGCCCATGGCCGCGCGGGGGTTCCGGACCGGATCCGCCGGCCGGAGGTCGGGCCGAAAGGCCCGTCCGTCCCCATCACGCCAGGCCGACTGTCCCGTCTGCTTCCCTCCCCGCGTTGGCAGGTTGGGTGGCCGCTTCCGAGCGGCCGCGGGCAGAGCGGCGCAACGGAGCAAGGAGTACCGCCATGAAACTGGCCTGGATCCTCTGGCTCGCCCAGATCCTGCCGCAACCGGCCGCCGAGCCGCTGTGCCTCGCCACCACCATCTATCTGGAGGCGCGCAACCAGTCCGAGGCCGGGCAGCGTGCCGTCGCCGAAGTGGCCCTGCGCCGCCGCGACAGCGGCCTGTGGGGCGAAAGCGTCTGCGAGGTGGTCACCGCCCGCGGGCAGTTCGCGCCGACCCTCATCCACCCCGGCCACCGGCTGAAGAACGTCCCGGCCTGGGAAAAGGCGGTACAGATCGCCTTCCAGGCCCAGCGCGAGTGGTCGCTGCCCCCCGGCCAGCGCAGGGAGATCGTCCCCGGTGCCAGCCACTTCGCCGCCCATGATCTCGCCAGCCCCGCCTGGGCGACCCAACCGGTCGCGGTCATCGGCGACCATAGCTTCTACCGGGTCATGCGGTTGGCGCCGTAAACCGACGGCCCGTTCCACACGCAGCGTTCCAGCCCCCCGGCTTGTCCGGGCCGGGACGCTGTCACATGGTGGTCGCTCCCGTCGAGGAGACCCGCCATGAAGCTCTATTTCATCCCCGGCACCTGCTCGCTGGCCGACCAGATCGTGCTGGAGTGGATCGGCCGCCCGTATGACACCCGCCAGGTCGCCCGCGAGGCGCTGCGCTCGCCGGAGTATCTGAAGATCAATCCGGCCGGCGTGGTACCGACGCTGGAGGACGACGACGGCTGGGTGCTGACCGAGAACGTCGCCATCCTCAACTACCTGCTCGACCGCTTCCCCGAGGCGGGCCTGGGCGGTGACAACGGCCCGCGCGACCGCGCCGAGACCAACCGCTGGCTGGCCTACCTCAACTCGGACGTGCACAAGGCCTTCGGTCCGATCTTCAGCCCGGCCCGTTTCCATCACGATCCGGCACAGCACGAAGCGCTGAAACAGGCCGCCCGCGAACGCATCGCCTTGTTGCTGGGCCCGGTCGAGGCGCGCCTGGCCGATCGCGACTGGCTCGCCGGTCACAAGTCACCGGCCGATGCCTACCTGTTCGTGATCCTGCGCTGGGCGAGGGCGCATGGCGTCGCGCTTTCCGACACGCCCAAGCTGCAGGCGCACTTCGCGCGGATGAAGGCCGATGCCGGCGTACAGCGGGCGCTGAGGGCGCAGGGCTTGGAGTAAAGCCAAAAACCGGTGAAGCCTCGCCGAATCGTCAGGCCCGCGTCGAGTCGTGGGCCAGCACCCAGGCATCGATGCACTCGCGCATGGCGTCGGGCTGCTCGGTGGGAATCCAGTGGTGGGCGTCGAGCTCGACGAACTCGATGTCTGGCAGCGCCGCCAGCGCCGCTCGGGTCCGTGCCGGGTCGGCCATCAGCCGGCCGCGCGAGAGCAGGGCCAGGCTCGGGCTGCGTACCCGTTCCAGCGGCAACGGGCGCAGCACTTCCAGCAGGTTGGCCAGGTACTGTGCGGTGGGCAGCGTCTTCAGATCGTGCCAAGGCGAGCCGTAGCGGCGCAGCATCGCGGACGAGCCGTTCACCCCCTGCACGCTGCGGTCGAGCGCTTCCAGGTCCAGGGGCTGCAGATGGCGCCGAT
>JBEQAM010000125.1:0-6154 GCA_041640375.1 Rehaibacterium sp.
CGTGCGGCCTTCTCGGCGATCCCTGAGCGCGACGTGCGCCGGCCGAGCTCCTCGATCACCTCGCCGATCTTGATGCCGCGCGATTCGAGCGCCACCATCAGATGATAGACGAGGTCGGCGGCCTCCATGACCACCGACTCGCGCTCGCCGGCGACGACGCCAGCCGGCTGGTCTATCGCGCCGAGATCGTCCTGGATGAAACCGCGCGCACGCTGCCTGCCGGCCTGCCGCTCACCGCCACGCCCGTGACCGGCGATGCGCGCTGAGCCGGCCATCCGCGCCCGCGGGCTGACCCGCCGCTTCGGCGACGTGCCGCGCGGGCAGGTGTACGGCTTTCTCGGCCCCAACGGCTCGGGCAAGTCCACCAGCCTGCGCATGCTGTGCGGGCTGCTGCGGCCGAGCGCGGGCGAGATCGAGGTGCTGGGCCTGCGCGTGCCCGAGCAGGCCGAGGCGCTCAAGCGCCGCATCGGCTACATGACGCAGAAGTTCTCGCTGTACGAAGACCTCACCGTGCAGGAGAACCTGGAGTTCCTGGCCGCCGTGCACGGCATCCCGCGCCGCCGCGCGAAGGCGCGCATCGACGAGCTGGTCGAGCGCTACCGCTTCACCGCCATGCGCCGGCAGCTCGCCGGCACCATGTCGGGCGGCCAGAAGCAGCGCCTGGCCCTGGCCGGCAGCGTGCTGCACGAACCCGAGCTGCTGCTGCTCGACGAGCCGACCAGCGCGGTCGACCCGCAGTCGCGGCGCGATTTCTGGGCCAGCCTGTTCGAGCTGGCCGACGCCGGCGCCACCCTGCTGGTGTCCACGCACTACATGGACGAGGCCGAGCGTTGCCATCGCCTGGCCATCCTCGACCGCGGCCGGCTGGTCGCCGACGGCACGCCGCACGCGCTGTGCGCCGGTCTGCCCGGCGCGGTGCTGCGCATCGATGGCGACGACCTGCGCCGGGTCGAGTCCTTCCTGCTGCGGCGCGAGGAGGTGCTCGGCGTCGCCCAGATCGGCGTGCACCTGCGCGTGCTGCTGACCGAGGGCGAGCCCGACCTGCTGGCGCGCGCACTGCGCGATGCCGGCTTCCGCGTGCAGGTGCAGCCGGCCGCGCCGAATCTCGAGGACGTGTTCGTCGCCGCTACCCGCGGCCAGCGCGCGGAGGCGCGCGCGGCATGAGCCTCACCCGTCTTCTCGCCATCGTCGTCAAGGAGCTGCGGCAACTGCGCCGCGACCGCCTGAGCTTCGCCATGATCATCGGCATCCCGACGATCCAGTTGCTGCTGTTCGGCTTCGCCATCAACCTCGACGTGCGCGGCCTGCCGGCCGGCGTGCTCGACCAGGCCGGCACCGCGCAGTCGCGCGAGCTGATCGCCGGCATGCAGGCCAGCGGCGTGATCCGCCTGCGCCACCACGCGCGCTCGCCGCAGGAGATCGACGCGCTGATGCGCCGTGGCGACATCAGTCTGGCGCTGGTGCTGCCGGCCGACCTCGAAGCCCGACTGGCGCGCCGCGACCGCCCGGCGCTGCAAGTGGTGGTGGACGGCTCCGACCAGGTGATCCAGGCCGCCGCGCGCCAGCTCGCAGCCTACCCCGTGCATGGCGTGGCCGGCTGGACGCAGCGCGTGGCGCCGGTCGAGGTGGTCAACTTCTACAACCCGGAGCGGCGCGCGCCGGTCAACACCGTGCCCGGGCTGGTCGGCGTGATCCTGACCATGACCATGGTGCTGTTCACCGCCGTCGCGCTGGTGCGCGAACGCGAACGCGGCAATCTGGAGATGCTGATCGCCACCCCGGTGTCGCCATGGGAGCTGACCGTGGGCAAGGTGCTGCCCTTCATCGGCATCGGGCTGGTGCAGGTGACGCTGGTGCTGCTGCTCGGGCGGCTGGTGTTCGACGTGCCGATCCGCGGCGGGCTCGGCGACGTCTATCTCGCCGCGCTGGCGTTCATCGTCGCCAGCCTGGCGCTGGGCGTGTTCCTGTCCACGCTGGCGCACAGCCAGTTCCAGGCGATGCAGTTGGCGTTCTTCACCTTCCTGCCGCAGATCCTGCTGTCTGGCTTCATGTTCCCTTACGCCGGCATGCCGGCGTTCGCGCAGTGGCTGGCCGAGATCCTGCCGATGACGCATTTCATGCGGCTGATCCGCGGCATCATGCTGCGCGGCGCCGACCTGATCGAACTGTGGCCGGACCTGGCCGCGCTGGGCCTGTTCGCCGCCGTATTCCTGAGCCTGTCCACGTTGCGCGTGCACAAGCGGCTGGATTGAGCGCCGCGCCCGGCGACGGGCGGCAACGCCGATCAGTCGCGGCCCTTGCCTTTGCCCTTGCCCTGCCCCTTGTCGCCGGCATGGGCGGGCGGACCGCCGACGTGGCCGCGTCCGGGGCCGGCCGCCTTCGCCGGCGGACCGCCGTGCCCGTGCGGCGGCGCACCCTGCCAGCGGCCGTGCGATTTGCCGACACGGCCCTTGAGGGCATGGAACTCGGGCGAGCCGGGCTTGATGCCCAGCCGCTGGGCGACCACGCCCCAGCCGTGACCGTGGTCGGTTTCCCAGATCCGGATCACTTCGATGCAGGGCCGGCGCGTGTAGTGGGCAATGGCACAGGCGTAGTAGACGTCGCCCGGCGCCCAGCGCCGATCGACGACGTACTCGCGCACCAGGTAGCGCGGGGCGCCGAAGCTCACCACCACCTCGTCGACGAAGCCGTCGAGGTCGCCGCGGGCGAACACGTTCATATCGCCCAGCCGCGCGTCCACCCAGGCGTCGCCGCTGCGCGGGCTGAAGCCGAAGGCGTAGTGTTCCTGCGCGGCCGCGGCGGCCGGCAGGCCGAGCCACAGCGCCAGCACGAAGACGAACCAACGACGGGTATCCATTGCTCCACTCCTTGCCGGTGTGCCTGCCCGCAGTCTGGCGCGACCCGCTGAATCGGTTCTGAAACCGCCATCACGGCATTCAGCGGTCGTTGACGACCGGGCGCAGGGTGTAGTCGAGCCGGGAGTCGATCCGCCGGCCGCTGCGATCGAGCAGCTCCAGCCCGCCGTCGTCGCGACGCAGGAAGGCGCGGCGACGGGTGGCGTCGTCGGCATCCAGGGTATAGACGACCGCCTGCGGGTCCGCGTCGAACCCGTGCGACACCGTCCACGCGCCCTGGCTGTGGAAGACCGTGTCGCCGTCGTCCTCGACGCCGAGATAGCTTTCGGTCAGCACGTACTCGCGCCGCTCGCCCTGCTGGATCAGCAGCAGCTCGGTGTCGATGCCGGCGCAGTCGGCGCAGGGCAGCACGGCCTGCCAGCGGCGCTCGTGGACCGCTCCGGCGGCGGCCGGTACCGCGGCGTGCTCATGGGGGCCGGCCTCGCCCGCGTCGCGCCGGCAGGCGCCGAGCAGGACCAGGATCGCGAGTACGGGAAGCAGGCGGCGCATGGCGGCAGGCCGGTCGAGGCGGTGCCGCCATCCTACCCCCGGCGCGCTCGCCGCGACATCACGCGCGCGGCGCGGGAGGTGATGCAGAACGCCCGGCGCGCGCCAGCAGCCAGACGATGCCGACCACCAGCAGCAACGGCAGCAGTACCGGTGCGGCGAACAGTAGCACCAGCCCGGCCACCACCACGAACACAATGAAGGCGGCCAGACCGAGCGCGCCAAGCACGGCCGGCAGCACCAGCAACAGCACCGCCAGCCCGACGGACAGGCCAACGGCTCCGGCCAGCAATCCCACCGCACCGCCGACCAAGCCGCCGACCAGGCCACCGATCAGACCGCCGACACCGGGCGCCTGCCACGACCACGGCGCGCCGTCCACGAGGTGACCGAACAGGAACGGCCCGGGCAGCGCCAGCGCGCCCACCCATCCCAGCACCGGCAGGGCCAGCAGGCCCAACACGATCCATCCCACGAGTTTCAGCACGGCTGCAGTCTCCTGGCCCGGCGCGCTCGTTGGATGCTCAGGACGACCGCCGGGTTTGAAGGCGACGGCAGATTGGCATCGACGACGCGGTTCCGACCCTCGCGCTTGCCTTGGTACAGGCGCTTGTCGGCGGCGGCGAACAGGGCGTCGGGGGTCAACCCGTCCTCGGGCGCCGAGGCCACGCCGAGGGTGGCGCTCAGCGCCGCCGGCAAGGCGCCGCCGGCCGGCATGTCGAGCAGGGCACGGACACGCTCGGCCACGCGGCGTGCGTCCTGCGGGCCGGTGTCGGGCAGCACCACGGCGAACTCCTCGCCGCCGTAGCGGAAGATCCGGTCGGTCGGCCGCAGGTGGCCAAGCAGCGCGGCCGCCGCCGTCCGCAGCACAGCATCGCCGGCGGCGTGGCCGAAGCGGTCGTTGATCGACTTGAAATGGTCCAGATCGACCAGCAGCAGCGAGATCGGCCGCTCCTCCAGCTCGGCGCGGGCCATGGCGTCGGGGAAGTACTCGTCGAAGTAGCCGCGGTTGTACAGGCCGGTGAGGGCATCGCGGCGCAGCTCGCGCCGGGCCAGCTCGAATTTCTCGCGGTAGCTCAGATGCGTCAGCGCCCTGCCGGCGAGGCGGTCGTCGCCGGCGGCCGGTTCGACGCGACCGGCCAGGCGCAGATAGACCGCCAGGGCGGCGGCGAAGAACAGCGCCAACGCCAGCTTGGCGAGCATGGTGGCGGCGAGCGCCCAGCCCAGTCCCGCAACCTGTCGCATCAGCAGGCCGGCGAACAGGGCGGCATCCAGCACCAGCACGCCGACCAGCGCCGCGCTGGCGCGCAGGAAGGGCGAACGGATCACCCCGTCGAGGCGGCGGTAGAGCGCCACCACCAGCAGGCTGCCGAGCAGCAGCAGCGCCCCGCTGACCAGCAGGAAACGGGCATTGCCGAGCGCTTCGCCGGCGCCGGGACCATCGGCGAGCAGCGCACCCGGCTGGCCGGGCTGGAAGCCGACCACCACCATCACCAGTGCCGAGACGGCATTGGCGACCGCCAGCCCGAGCGCCAACTTTCCGGCTTCGCGCCTGTCCTCACGGACATAGATCAGCAGCACGGCGAACAGGCTGGCGGTGAAGAACACCGCCGCCCCCGGTGATACCGGCAGGCCGTCCAGCCCGCCGCCGTGCCCGGTCAGCGCCTGCGCCTGCTGCAGCACCGCCAGGCTCATGCACAGCGGGGCGATGCCCAGCCAGCGCCGGGCGGCGAACAGGGAGATGACCAAGAGCGCCAGGGCGAGCGCCTGGGCAGACAGGATGCCGAGCTGGACCAGATCGAGATTCACGCTCATGGCCGGTTGTCCCGTGGAAGACAATCGGCCATATGCAAACCATGTGCCGTGGACGGCGCCAAAACGACGTCGCGGTCACCGGGCTGTTGCCCGGCGACCGCGCCAGGGGAACGATCAATAACGGTAACGGATCACCACCTCGCCGCGTCCCCGGTAGTAGGGATCGTAACGGTAGTGGTGGCGATGCTTGTAGCGCTTCGGTGGCGGGCCGTAATGGCGCACGTAGTGGCCGGGCGGCACGAAACGCGGCGGCCCGGGCGGGCCATAGTAGTAGCGATGTTCGACGATCCGGTAATACCGCGGCGGGCCGTAGCGGTGATACTCGACGTACAGCGGCTCGCGGCTGTGACGGTGGTAGGCGCGACCGGACGTGAAGATCACATCGCCCACATCCACGTACACCCGCACATCGCTGGCCTGCGCCGGCGCCGGGGCAGCCAGGCCGATCAGCGCGGCCGCCGCCAGCGAAACGATCAAGGCCTTCGCACGCATGGCTGTCTCCTCCAGTGGACTCGCCGCCAGCCTCGCCCGCGCCGAGTGAATCCGCTTTGAACCCGCACCTGAACGATGGGCGCCGTTCAGCCCCGGGTCGATTTCGGCACGCCGTACAAACGGCGGGAACCGTGACGAAACGCCGAAACTTTTTCTTACGGTCGCGCTCAGTATGGTGACAGGGCCGTGACCGCCACGGCCCATGCAAGCGCCACGAAGGAGGCAGGTATGCGCATCGAAGTTCTCAGCCGCACCACCCAGGCCGGCATCGACAACGTCGCCACCGTCGAGCGCCGCACCCGGCATCTGCTGGACCGCCTGGACGACCGCATACAGCGCCTGGAGGTGCAACTCGTGGACGAGAACGGCCCCAAGGGCGGCGTCGACCGCCGCTGTCGGGTCAGCGCCAAGCTGGTCGACGGCGAGGTGTTGCACGCCGAGGCGCG
>JBEQAM010000126.1:0-1410 GCA_041640375.1 Rehaibacterium sp.
GTCGCTGCCCGGCCGGGACCGCTGGCCGGCATCGATGCCCTGCTCGCCGCCTGTCCGACGCCCTGGCTGCTGACCGTGCCGGTCGATCTGCTGCACCCGCCGCCGGATCTGCCCGAGCGCCTGCACACGGCCTGCGGTGATGCGGCCGGCGCCTACGCCCGCGACGACGATGGCCCGCAGCCGCTGGCTGCGCTCTGGCGCGTCGCCGCCTGCCGGACGGCGGTCGCGCAGGCGCTGGCGGATGGCGATTACGCCGTGCACCGTGTGCAGGCCGGACTGGGGCTGGTCCGAGTCGATTTCGTGGGGCTGCGCTTCGGCAACCTGAACACCCCCGAGGACCTGGCCCGCCACGGCATACCGTCATGAAGGACAGCCGCCACCTCAGCCGGATCAGCTTCGACGAGGCGCTGTCGCTGCTCCGCGAGGCGGCCACGCCCGTGGCCGCCGAGGCGGCGCCGCTCGTGCAGGCGCTGGGTGGCGTGTTGGCCGAGGACGTGCACGCGCCGATCGACCTGCAGCCCTTCGACAATGCCGCCATGGACGGTTTCGCCGTGCGCGCCGCGGATCTTCGTGCGGACGGGGAGTCGGCCCTGCGACTGGTCGGCGAACAGTACGCTGGCCTTGCCCGCGATCTGACGGTCGGTCCCGGGGAATGCGTGCGTATCACTACCGGGGCGCCGCTCCCGGCCGGCGCCGACAGCGTACTGATCAAGGAAGAGGCACGGCTGGCCGATGACCGGGTGATTGCGACGGTCGCCCTCTCGCCCGGTGCGCATGTGCGCCGGCGCGGCGAGGACGCGCGCCGGGGGGAGCGGGTCCTGCGCGCGGGGCAGATCGTGACACCGGCCCGGCTCGGCATGCTCGCCGCACTCGGTTTCGAGCGGGTGCCGTTGCGTCGCCGGCCACGCGTCGCGGTCTTCAGCTGCGGCGACGAATTGCGGCCTGCCGGCGAGCCATTGCGTCCGGGCGAGATTCACGACAGCAACGGCCCGATGCTGCAGGCGCTGCTCGCGCGCGAAGGCATCCAGGTCGCCCCGGAGCGCTTGCCGGACGATCGCGATGCCGTGACGGAGCGTCTGCGCGCGGCCGCGCGCGGAGCCGATCTGGTCCTGACCTGCGGCGGCGTGTCGGCCGGCGAGAAGGACCTGCTGCCCGCCGTGCTCGCGCAGCATGGTGAGGTCGTGTTCTGGAAGGTGCGCATCAAGCCCGGCATGCCGGTGCTGTTCGGCCGTCTGGATGGCGCGCTGGTGCTGGGCTTGCCCGGCAATCCGGTATCGGTGCTGGCGACCTTCCTCACCCTTGCGCAGGCCCTGCTCGATGCGTTGCAGGGACGCAGCGAGGCGCGGGCGGCGTGGCGGGCCCGGCTTGCGGCCCCGGTCGACAAGCCGCATGGCCGGCTGGAATTCCAGC
>JBEQAM010000126.1:1420-6128 GCA_041640375.1 Rehaibacterium sp.
TCACGTGCACCCCGACCCGGCGACCGGCTCGCACCGCCTGCGGGCGGCGGCGCAGGCGAACGTGCTGATCGTGCTGCCCGAGGGGCCGCTGCGGCTCGAAGCGGGCGCAGTCGTGCGCGTGCTGCCCTATGGCGAGTTCGGCGCGCGCTGAACTCGACCGGGTGCGGAGCGATAATCGCCGCATGAGCGCGACGCCCATTCCACAGATTTCTCCTGCCGAGGCCTTGGCGCGGCAGCGCGCCGGCGCATTGCTGATCGACGTGCGCGAGGCACACGAATGCGCGCTCGGCTACCCGGACGGCGCCCTGAGGGTGCCGCGCGCCACGCTCGAGGCAGACCCCGCGCGCCATGTGGCGCAGCCGGCGGCGGAGGTGCTGCTGATCTGCGCCTCCGGGCGTCGCTCGCTGCTCGCGGCCGAGCGCCTGGCCGGGCAGGGCTATGTCCGGGTCGCATCGGTGGCAGGCGGCTTCGCGCGCTGGGTCGAGGAAAACCTGCCGGTGTCGCGTCCGGAAGGCGATACCGATTTCTACCAGCGCTACTCGCGTCATCTGCTGCTCCCGGAGGTCGGCGAGGCCGGGCAGCGCAGGCTGGAAGCGGCGCGCGTGGCCCTGGTCGGCGCCGGCGGGCTGGGTTCGCCGGCGGCGTTCTACCTGGCCGCTGCCGGCATCGGCACCTTGCGGTTGGCCGACGACGATGTGGTCGACCGCAGCAACCTGCAGCGACAGATCCTGCATACCGATGACCGCATCGGCCTGCCCAAGGTCGAGTCCGCTCGCGCCGCGCTGGCCGCGTTGAATCCGCGGGTGCGCGTCGAGACCCTGGCCGAGCGCATCACCGCCGCCAACGTCGAGCGCCTGATCGGCGATGCCGACGTGGTGATCGATGGCGCCGACAACTTCGCCGTGCGTTATCTGCTCTCCGATGCCTGCGTGAAGCTGGGCAAGCCGCTGGTCTATGGCGCCGTGCATCGCTTCGAAGGCCAGGTCAGCGTGTTCGATGCCGGTCGCCAGCGGGGCAGGGCGCCGTGCTACCGCTGCCTGTTCCCCGAGCCGCCGCCACCGGAATTTGCGCCGAACTGCGCCGAGGCCGGCGTGCTCGGCGTGCTGCCTGGCGTGATCGGCCTGCTGCAGGCCAACGAGGCGATCAAGCTGGTGCTCGGACTCGGCGAGCCGCTGACCGGTCGCCTGCTGCACTTCGACGCGCTGGCGATGCGCTTCCGCGAAACGCGGCTGTCGCCCGACCCGGATTGCGCCGTGTGCGCGGCCGGCAGGCCCTTCCCCGGCTACATCGACTACCAGCGGTTCTGCGCGACCGGTTGACGAGCGATCCGGGCACGCCACGCAGGCGGAGCGTGGGAACGCTCAGTCGTGCTGCTTTCGCGACGCCTCGAAGGCGGCGAGCTGCTCGGGCGTCGCCTCGCGCTGGTATTTCGCCTTCCACTCGGCGAAGGGCATGCCATAGATCGCCTCGCGCGCCTGCTCGCGGCTCATCGTCGCGCCCGCGGCTTCCGCCGCCTCGCGATACCAGTCGGCCAGGCAGTTGCGGCAGAAGCCGGCGAGGATCATCAGGTCGATGTTCTGCACGTCGCTGCGCCGGCGCAGGTGTTCCAGCAGGCGCCGGAAGGCGGCGGCCTCGTACTCGACCACCGGGGACACGGTATCGCTCATGTGGCGGTCTCCTCGCTGCATCGGGGATAATCCCGCACTTTACCAGCCGGGGCCGGGCCCATGACCGCACGCATCCTCGACGGCAAGCGCATCGCCGATGAACTCCTCGCCCACCTGGCGGGGCGCGTGCAGGCGCGGGTGGCGGCCGGCAAGTCGCGACCGGGGCTGGCGGTGATCCTGGTCGGCGCCGACCCGGCCTCGCAGGTGTACGTGCGCAACAAGCGCCGCGCCGCCGAAAAAGTGGGTATCCGCGCCATCGACTACGACCTGCCGGCGACCACCGGCGATGCGGAACTCGCCGCGCTGATCGACAAGCTCAATGCCGATCCCGAGGTGCATGGCATCCTGCTGCAGCTGCCGCTGCCCGATCGCCGCGACGCCTCCTCGCTGATCCTGCGCATCGACCCGCGCAAGGACGTCGACGGCTTCCACCCCGAGAATGTCGGCCACCTGGCGCTGCGTCAGTTCGGCCTGCGCCCGTGCACGCCGCGCGGCATCACCACGCTGCTGGGTTACACCGACCGCCCGGTGCGTGGGCAGACCGCGACGATCGTGGGCGTCTCCAACCACGTCGGCCGGCCGATGGCGCTGGAGTTGCTGATCGCCGGCTGCACCACCATCTGCTGCCACAAGTTCACCCCGCGCGACGTCTTGGAGATGCAGGTGCGCCAGGCCGACATCCTGGTGGTGGCCGTGGGGCGGCCCAATCTGATCCCGGGCGAGTGGGTGAAGCCGGGCGCGGTGGTGATCGACGTCGGCATCAACCGGCTGGAGGACGGCCGCCTGTGCGGCGACGTCGGCTTCACCGAAGCGGCGAAGCGCGCCAGCTGGATCACCCCGGTGCCGGGCGGCGTCGGTCCGATGACCGTGGCCACGCTGATGCAGAACACGCTGGAGGCGGCCGAGGCGGCGGACTGAGATCGAATCCGGCCCTGCGACTCCCGGCCGGGGTCTCGTCCGGCAGGTATAATGGGCCGCTTCATTCCCCCGGAGCCGCTCCATGCTGCGCATCCAGGCCGAAGCACTCACCTTCGACGACGTTTCCCTCGTTCCCGCGCACTCCACCGTCCTGCCCAAGGACGTCAGTCTGTCGACCCGGCTGACCCGCGGCCTCCGCCTCAATCTGCCGATCGTCTCGGCCGCCATGGACACGGTGACCGAGGCCCGCCTGGCCATCGCCATGGCCCAGCTCGGCGGCATCGGCATCATCCACAAGAACATGTCGATCGCGCAGCAGGCGGCCGAAGTGCTGCAGGTGAAGAACTTCGAGGCCGGCGTGATCCGCGAGCCGTTCACGGTCGGCCCGGAAACCACCATCGGCGAGGTGCTCAAGCTCACCCGGGCGCGCAACATCTCCGGCGTGCCGGTGGTGGACGGCGACCAACTGGTCGGCATCGTCACCAGCCGCGACATGCGCTTCGAGAGGAAGCTCGACGATCCGGTCCGCCACATCATGACCAAGAAGGATCGTCTGGTCACCGTGCGCGAGGGTGCCAGCGACGACGAAGTGCTGCAGCTCATGCACAAGCACCGCATCGAGAAGGTGCTGGTGGTCGACGACGCCTTCCGCCTGCGCGGGCTGATCACCGTCAAGGACATCCAGAAGGCGCGCGACAACCCCAACGCCGCCAAGGATGCCGACGAGCAGTTGCTGGTCGGCGCCGCAGTCGGCGTCGGCGGCGATACCGAGGAGCGGGTCGCCGCGCTGGTCGAGGCCGGCGTGGACGTGGTGGTGGTCGACACCGCGCACGGCCACTCGCAGGGCGTGCTCGACCGCGTGGCCTGGGTCAAGAGGCAGTTTCCGGACTTGCAGGTCATCGGTGGCAACATCGTCACCGGCGATGCCGCACTGGCGCTGATGGATGCCGGTGCGGACGCGGTGAAGGTCGGCGTCGGCCCGGGCTCGATCTGCACCACCCGCATCGTCGCCGGCGTGGGCGTGCCGCAGATCACCGCGATCGGCATGGTCGCCAACGCGCTGCAGGACCGCATCCCGCTGATCGCCGACGGCGGCATCCGCTACTCCGGCGATATCGGCAAGGCGCTGGCTGCCGGTGCCTCGAGCGTGATGATCGGCGGCCTGTTCGCCGGCACCGAAGAGGCCCCCGGCGAGGTCGAACTGTTCCAGGGCCGCAGTTACAAGAGCTACCGCGGCATGGGCTCGCTGGGCGCGATGGAGAAGGGCAGCAAGGACCGCTACTTCCAGGACGCCTCCGACGCCGACAAGCTCGTCCCCGAGGGCATCGAGGGCCGCGTGCCCTACCGCGGCCCGCTGCGCAACATCGTCCACCAGCTGGTCGGCGGCATCCGCGCCTCGATGGGTTATGTGGGCTGCGCCAGCATCGACGAGATGCGCAGCAAGCCCAGCTTCGTCCGCGTCACCAATGCCGGCACCCGCGAGGCGCACGTCCACGACGTGCAGATCACCAAGGAGCCGCCGAATTACCGCATGAGCTGAGTGGTAGTCGGAAACCGGTGACCGGCAATCGGTAACCGGAAATGCACGTCGATTCCTCGGGAACGCCTTCCGCTTCCCGGTTGCCCACTACCGGTTGCCGCCAATGACCGATATCCACAGCGACAAGATCCTCATCCTCGATTTCGGCGCGCAGTACACCCAGCTGATCGCCCGCCGCATCCGCGAGATCGGCGTGTACTGCGAAATCTGGGCCTGGGACCATGACCCGGCCGAGATCGTGGCCTACGGGGCCAAGGGCATCATCCTCTCCGGCGGACCGGAATCGACCACGGCGCCCGATGCGCCCAAGGCGCCGCGGGAGGTCTTCGAGCTGGGCGTGCCGATCCTGGGCATCTGCTACGGCATGCAGACCCTGGCCGCGCAGCTCGGCGGCAAGACCGAGGCCGATCTGGAACGCGAGTTCGGCTACGCCGAGGTCGAGGTGATCTCGCCCTGTGCCCTGCTCGACGGCTTCAAGGACCACGCCGGCTCGCCGCCGCGGCTGGACGTGTGGATGAGCCATGGCGACCGCGTCAGCGCGGTGCCGCCGGGCTTCAAGGTGACCGCGCGCACAGCATCGGTG
>JBEQAM010000127.1:0-6126 GCA_041640375.1 Rehaibacterium sp.
GCTGCTGTCCGCGAAGCAGGTGCATCTGCCGCAGCAGTTGCAGCCAGTTGTCCACCGGCTGGCCGCCGACCGTGAGGATCTGGTCGCCGCCTCGCGGCTGGTGCGGCTGGCCTTCGGGGTAGAGGAACCCCTCGTAGAAGTGGTTCACCGTCGTGGAAAACGCACAGCGGATGCCCAGCTCGGGCGTGGCAAGGACGTAGCCCAGCACGCCGATGGCATAGGCGCACAGCAACACCGACGCGGTCACAATCCAGACGCGACAGCGTGTCGCCCGGTCGTGCCCGAGCGACAGCAGAAACAGCCACAATCGGCCGGACAAGCCGGGCCGCGTCGGATTCTCACTGGTCATCGAAGCCGGTCTAGCTCCTCGCGCCTGGCGGAAGGCGTTCAGACAATGACAGTCTGTTCACTGTAAGCCAGCCGTCCGAGCCAGTCAATGCACCGCAAGGCCGAAGTGAGTCGGCGCGGCTTCGACCCCCTGTCGATCCTGTCGGTTACAGGATCTGCAAGGGCGACATACCCTGAACATCCGAATCCAACAAAACAACTCACCCATCCCTCTCGACCCAGTTATCCCGAACCTCAACAGGCACTGGCGAAACTTCGACGATCAGCGCCGAAAGCGCCCATCCATGGCGACGATTGATCGACGACGAGCCATCGCCGCCCGTCGCCATTTTTCGACGATCGCCGCAAGCCGATTGTTTCAAAAACCTTACGGGTCGAGTGGCGTGAAGAGCGGAATCTCATGCCGCGACGTCACCTGGCACGGGGGATGCAGGGTGATGAAGCACACACGTTCGACATCTGGAGCCGTACGGGAGAGAACGGTGAGGGCAGCACAGGATTGGTTGACCGCGACCGGGGCCGCATACCGGCCGGAAGCTGGCAGGACAGGGACGGCCCCTCTGAGGAACTACTCGGCCCGGTTCAGCGTCTGGGGTGAAGGGCCTCCACTGGTTCTGGTCCCCGGTCTGGCAGGGGGAGTGGACCTGGTCGGCCCGCTCGCGCGGGAGCTGGCGCAGCTGCCAGCGCAGTCGGCTGTCGTTGTGGATGTCGTGACTCATGCTTCACCTCCGAGCCGCACGCGCAGCAGGCCGCGCGCGCGATGCAACTGCGCCTTGGAGCTGCCGACCGCCATGCCGAGCTCGGCGGCGATCTCCTCGTGCTTCCAGCCTTCCACGTCGTGCAGCACCAGCACCGCCCGCGCCCGCGGCGGCAGGGCAGCGATGGCCCGCTCCAGATCCATCGACAGCGCGGTGCGGTGGCCGGCGCTGTCGCCGCCGGAGTGATGCTCCAGCGCCGAGTCGTCGGTTTCCCGCCCCTCGCCGCCGCTGCGCGCGCGCAGCTCCATCAGCGCGGTATTGACCGCCAGCCGGTGCAGCCAGGTCGAGAACGCACTCTCGAAACGGAACTTCGGCAGCGCCTGCCAGGCACGCACGAAGGCCTCCTGGGTCAGATCCTCGGCCCGCGCCTCCTGCCCGCCGCAGATCCGCCACACCACGCCGAACACGCGCCGCACATGGCGCCGGTACAGCGCCTCGAACGCCCCCATGTCGCCACCCGCGGCGGCCCGCACCAGCGCGTGGTCGTCATCCTCGACCGGGGCGGTCTGGGCGGCGGGAGCGAATTCGGGCTGCACGGCGAGGGTCAGCATACCGCCTTGGATGCACGTGGCTCCCGCGGGGTTTAACCCCGCGGCGCGCCCCGCCATCCACCGCGCAACACGACTTGCCCCTCCCCCGCCCGCGGGAGAGGGGCCGTGAAGCCACAGTGCCTTGTTCCTCAGACGGTGGCGAGGGAGGGACTTGAAAGCGCGGCGCGGTTCAGACCTTGCGGAAGACCAGCGCCCCACCCTCGGCTTCGACGCGGACCGTGTCGCCCTGACCGAACTCGCCGGCCAGGATCTTCTGCGCCAGCGGGTTCTCCAGCTGCTGCTGGATCGCGCGCTTGAGCGGACGGGCGCCATAGACCGGGTCGAAGCCCACATTGCCGAGCAGCATCAGCGCCGAGTCGTCGATCTCGAGCTTGATCTGCCGTTCGGCCAGCCGCTTGGACAGGTACCCGGTCTGGATGCGGGCGATCTCGCGGATCTGCGCCTTGCCCAGCGGATGGAAGACCACGATCTCGTCCAGCCGGTTGATGAACTCCGGGCGGAAGTGTGCCTGCACCACGCCCATCACCGCCGCCTTCATCTCGACGTAGCGGCTCTCGCCCTCGCCGGCCATCTCCTGGATGTACTGCGAGCCGAGGTTGGAGGTCATCACAATGACGGTGTTGCGGAAGTCGACCGTGCGGCCCTGGCCGTCGGTCAGGCGGCCGTCGTCGAGCACCTGCAGCAGCACGTTGAAGACATCCGGATGCGCCTTCTCGACCTCGTCGAGCAGGATCACGCTGTACGGCCGGCGCCGCACCGCCTCGGTGAGATAACCGCCCTCTTCGTAGCCGACATAGCCCGGGGGCGCGCCGATCAGGCGGGCCACGGAGTGCTTCTCCATGAACTCGCTCATGTCGATGCGCACCATCGCCTCGTCGGTGTCGAACAGGAACTCGGCCAGCGCCTTGCACAGCTCGGTCTTGCCCACGCCGGTGGGGCCGAGGAACAGGAAACTGCCGTTCGGCCGGTTCGGGTCGGACAGCCCGGCGCGCGAGCGGCGGATCGCATCGGACACCGCGCGCACGGCCTCGTCCTGGCCGACCACGCGCCGGCGCAGTGCGTCTTCCATCTTCAGCAGCTTCTCGCGCTCGCCTTCGAGCATCTTGCTGACCGGGATGCCGGTCCAGCGCGAGACGACCTCGGCGATCTCCTCGGCGGTGACCTTGTCCTGCAGCAGGCGGAAGCCGCGGCTCTCGGCCTCCTGCGCGGCTTTCAGCTGACGCTCCAGCTCCGGCAGCTTGCCGTACTGGATCTCGCTGGCGCGTGCCAGATCCTGCCGGCGGTGCGCGGCATCCAGCTCGATCTTGAGCTGCTCGATCTGCTCCTTGATCTTCGTGGCGCCGGTGAGGGTGGCCTTCTCGGCCTTCCAGATCTCCTCCAGATCGGAGAACTCGCGGTCGAGTTTGGCGATCTCGGCTTCCAGGTCGGCCAGGCGCTGCTTGGATTCGGCATCCTTCTCCTTCTTCAGCGCCTCGCGCTGGATCTTGAGCTGGATCAGCCGCCGCTCCATGCGGTCCATCTCCTCCGGCTTGGAGTCGATCTCCATGCGGATGCGGCTGGCCGCCTCGTCCATCAGATCGATGGCCTTGTCGGGCAACTGGCGGTCGGCGATGTAGCGGTGGCTGAGCGTGGCGGCGGCGACGATCGCGGGATCCGTGATCTCCACGCCGTGATGCACCGCGTAGCGTTCCTTGAGGCCGCGCAGGATGGCGATGGTGTCCTCCACACTCGGCTCGCCGACGAACACCTTCTGGAAGCGGCGTTCGAGCGCGGCGTCCTTCTCGACGTACTTGCGGTATTCGTCGAGGGTGGTCGCGCCGATGCAGTGCAGCTCGCCGCGGGCCAGGGCCGGCTTGAGCATGTTGCCGGCATCCATCGCGCCCTCGGCCTTGCCGGCGCCGACCATGGTGTGCAGCTCGTCGATGAACAGGATCACCTGGCCTTCCTGTTTGGCCAGGTCGTTGAGCACGGCCTTCAACCGCTCCTCGAACTCGCCGCGGAACTTGGCGCCGGCGATCAGGGCCCCCATGTCCAGCGCCAGCACACGCTTGCCGCGCAGCCCTTCCGGCACCTCGCCATTGACGATGCGCTGGGCCAGCCCTTCCACGATCGCGGTCTTGCCCACGCCCGGTTCGCCGATCAGCACCGGGTTGTTCTTGGTGCGCCGCTGCAGCACCTGGATCACCCGGCGGATCTCCTCGTCGCGGCCGATCACCGGATCGAGCTTGCCGCTCTCGGCGCGGGCGGTGAGGTCGATGGTGTACTTCTCCAGCGCCTGGCGCTGGTCCTCGGCCGATTCACTCTGCACCTTCTCGCCGCCGCGGACTTTCTCGATGGCCGCTTCCAGCCGCGCCTTGTCGGCGCCGGCCGCCGCGAGCGCACGCCCGGCCTCGCCCTTGTCGTCCAGGCAGGCGAGCACGAACAGCTCCGAGGCGATGTAGGCATCGCCGCGCTGCTGGGCCAGCTTGTCGGTGAGGTTGAGCAGGCGGGCGAGATCGTTGGAGACGGTGACGTTGCCTTCCTGACCGGTCACCTTAGGCAGCTTTTCGAGGCTCTCGCCGAGCCGCTCACGCAGCAGCGGCACGTTGACGCCGGCCTGGGCGAGCAGCGGGCGGGTGCTGCCGCCCTGCTGGTCGAGCAACGCCACCAGCAGGTGTACGGGTTCGATCAGGTTGTGGTCACGGCCGACCGCCAACGACTGTGCATCGGCGATGGCCTGCTGGAAACGCGAGGTGAGCTTGTCCATCCGCATGGCGATGTCCTTGAGGCATGGGCCGCAGCCGCGGCCGATGCCCCCGTTATGCGGGCGGACGGAGTCGAATCAAGGTACGGTCGCTACGTCCCCGGGGTGGAGGCGGACGCCGCTCCTTCGCGGTGGGCCCATCACAGCCTGGCGAGCTCGGCCTGGGCCTCGGCGTTCTTGGGGTCGAGTTCGAGCGCGGTCCGGTAGGCCATGCGCGCCTGCTCCTTGCGCCCGGCCTTGGCGTGAATCATGCCGATGCGGAAGTGCGCGCCGGTCGGCCGCGGCAGGCTCTCGTCCAGCGGCAGGGCGAGATAGCGCTGCAGCGCAGCCAGGCCCTCGTCCAGGCGCTGACCGGAGAGCGCGGCGGTGCGGCCGAAGTGGAACAGCGCGAACGGGTCGTCGGGCTGCTCGGCCAGCCAGCCCTCGTACAGGGCGAAGGCCTCGCTCCAGCGCTCGGCGCGCTGGTAGGCGATGCCGAGCATGAGACGGGCGGTGCGGTAGCCTGGTTCGGCCGCGAGCGCGGCCTCGTACTCGCGCAGGGCCTCGGTGGGCTTCTTTTCCAGTTCCAGGATGGTCGCGCGGGCCATGTGGCCACGCGCCGGGTTGCGGCGCATCAGCTCGGCCGCCTCGGCGGCGGCCTTCTCGGCGCTGCCGCCGGCCACGCCCGGCGCGGCCGCGTAGTACTGCACCAGCGCCAGCCGCGCGTCGTGATGGTCGGGGTCGAGCTCGACCGCCTTCTGGAAGCTGCCGCGGATTTTGCCGGCGATCGAGAGCTTGCCCAGCATCCCCGCCTCGCTCACCCGGCCGACGTAGGCCTCGCCGAGACGAAAATGCGCCTCGGCCATCGCCGGCGCCAGGGCGACGGCCTGCTCCAGCGTCTTCACCGCCGCCTCGAACTGGCGGGCACGTGCCTGCGCGCGGCCGAGCAGCACCAGCGCGGCGGGATCGCGGGGGTTGGCCTTGGCCAGGGTTTCGATCACCGCCCGCGCATCGGGCTGACGCGCCTCGAACTTCGCCCGCGCCGAATCCACCGTTTCGGCCGATACCGGCCCCGCCATGCACAAGCAGACCAGCATCCCGAACAACACGCTCGCACGCATCGCACGACTCACAGGCAAGACCCCGGCGGGGCGGTGGCGGGAGCTTTGCGCAGGGACGCTGAATGCCGGCTGGCGGATCGATGCGCCCACTCGTGCTCAGCCGGCCAGCCAGATCAAGCTGGCCAGACGACCGGTGCGCCGGTCGCGGCGGTGGGAGAAGAAGCGCGCCGGATCGGTGATCGTGCACAGCCCGCCACCGTGGACGCGGGTCACCCCGACATCGGCCAGCCGCTGCCGCGCCAGCGCGTACAGGTCGCACAACCAGTGGCCGGGACGGGTCGGCACGAAGCCGGCGTGTGCGGCGGCATCGTGGGCAAGGAAGGCGTCGCGCACCTCGTCACCGACCTCGTAGGCCTGCGGCCCGGCCGCCGGCCCGAGCCAGGCCAGCAGGCGCGATGGCGGCGTGGCCATCGCGGCGATGGTGGCTTCGAGCACGCCATGACACAGGCCGCGCCAGCCGGCGTGCGCGGCGGCGACCTCGCGGCCGTCGTCGGCGCACAGCAGCACCGGCAGGCAATCAGCGGTCAGGACGGCGAGCACCACGCCCGGGGTCGCGGTGACGGCGGCGTCGGCTTCGGGTTCCAAGACCGTATCCGCCCCCGCTGCAGGAGCGGGGGGGGGGGGGG
>JBEQAM010000128.1:0-6066 GCA_041640375.1 Rehaibacterium sp.
CCAAGAGCTGCGCCATTGCGAGAACGCCCGCCACGCGCGCAGCGGCTGGCCCAGGTGCAACACGGAGCTGAGCAGTCCGGCCGTCACCAGCGCCAGCGCAAATCCGAGCAGCGCCAGCGCGCCGGCCGACGACAGCGGCAGCGGCCGCCAGGCGCAATGCGCGCCCAGCCAGGCCAGCAGCCCGTAGCCGGCGCCGGAGAGGGTGGTGAAGAAGATGACGGAGAGGGCGGGGTGCATTCAGGGTCGGGAATGGGAAATCGGAAATCGGAAGCGCGAGGGTACGCGGGGCGGGGCGAGGGTGAAGGCCGGACTCGACGTGCGGCAGTCGCGACAGCCTTTCTGCGTTGCCGGTTTCCGGTTCCCCATTCCCGATGCCCGGCGCTTCATCGACTCAGCACGCGGTCGAGCCAGCGCAGCACCGGCGGCAACTGCGAAGTGTCGAGCGTTTCTGCCGGAGCCGTTGCGTCGCCGCCGGCACGACGCGGGCGCGGCGGCAGGTATTTGTTGGTGGGGCGGTAGCCGAGCTCGGGCAGCAGGTCGACGCCGCCGCGCTCGCGCACCAGTGTCGAGACGGTCGAGCCGGGGTCGCCGAGGTCGCCGAAATGGCGGGCACGGGTCGGACAGGCCTGCACACAGGCCGGCTGGCGTTCGCTTTCCTGTAGGTGCTCGTTGTAGATGCGGTCGATGCAGAGCGTGCATTTCTTCATCACGCCCTCCACCGCCGAGTACTCGCGCGCGCCGTAGGGGCAGGCCCACGCGCACAGCTTGCAGCCGATGCACTTGTCCTCGTCGACCAGCACGATGCCGTCCTCGGCGCGCTTGTAGCTGGCGCCGGTCGGGCAGACGGTGACGCAGGCGGCGTTCTCGCAGTGCAGGCAGGAGCGCGGGAAGTGCACGGTCATCGCCGGCTGGCCGCTACCCGCCGACGGCGCGACCTCGTAGCTGTGCACGCGGTTGAACCAGACGCCGGACGGCTCGGCGCCGTAGGGGTTCTCGTCGGTGAGCGGGCCGGCGATGCCGCCGGCGTTCCACTCCTTGCAGGCCACCGCGCAGGCGTGGCAGCCCACACAGGTGTCCAGGTCGATCACCAGGCCGAGTTTCTTGCTGGTGGCGGGCGGCAGATCGGTCACAGCGGCCAGAACCTCGGGATGAAGTACACGGCGATCGCCCAGAACAGCAGGTTGAGCGGTACGCCGATCCTGACGAAATCGGTGAAGCGGTAGCCGCCGGCGTTGTAGACCATGGTATTGGTCTGGTAACCGACCGGCGTGGCGAAGCTGGTCGACGCGGCGAAGGCGACCGCCACCAGGAACGGCGTGGCATCGGCGCCGACGGCGTGCGCCGCGGCCACCGCGATCGGCGCCATGAGCACCGCTGCGGCGTTGTTGCTCATCGCCTCGGTGAGCGTGGCGGTGAGCAGGTAGACGGTGGCCAGCGCGGCGATCGGCCCCCAGCCACCGACCAGGGACACCGCCTGCTGTGCGACGAAGCCGGCGGCGCCGGTCTTCTGCAGTGCGATGCCCATCGGCAGCACGCCGGCGAGCAGGACGATCACCCGCCAATCGATCGCCTCGTAGACCTCGTCCGGCTCCAGGCAGCGGAACACCACCAGACCGATGCAGCCCAGGATCGCCGAGGCGACGATCGGCAGCCATTCCAGCGCGGCCACGCCGACCACCGCCACCATGATCGCGATGGCGAGCCAGGCCTTGCGCCGGGAGGCGCTCTCCTCCTCGCGCTCGGACAGCACCACGAAGCCGGGGTTGGCGCGCAGGGCGCGCATTTCCTCGCCCGGGGTGAGCACGAGCAGGATGTCGCCGACGGTCAGGCGCACGTCCTTGAGCTTGTCGCGCAATACCTGGCCGCGGCGGTGGATCGCCAGCACGGTGGCGTTGTGGTGCCACTGGAAGTCCAGCTCGGCCAGGGTGTGACCGATGAAGCGCGAGCCGGGCGCGATCATCACCTCGGCCAGCACCTGGTCCTCGCCCTGGAACTGCTCGTCACGCAGCTGGAACTCGGGCTCGATCTCCAGCCTGGCACGCTCCTTGAAGGCGCTCAGTCGGCTCCAGTCGCCGCGCACCAGCAGCACGTCCTCGGCTTCGAGCTTCTGCGCCCGCGGCGACCAGACCTTTTCCTTGCCGCGCAGCAGCTCCAGCACATAGACGCCGTACTTCTCGCCGAGCTTGGCTTCGGCCACGCTGCGGCCGACCAGTGGCGACTCGGGCGTGACCCGCAGCTCGGTGATGTACTTGCCCAGCTCGTAGTTCTCGGTGAGTTCGGCGCCGCGCCGGTCGGGCAGCACGAACGGGCCGACGATCATCAGGTACACCATGCCGGCAGCCATGGTGATCAGGCCGAGCGGGGCGAACTCGAACAGTGAGAAGCCGGGCTCGCCGAGGTCCTGTGCCAGCGCGTGCACCAGCAGGTTGGTGGAGGTGCCGATCAGCGTGCACACGCCGCCCATCTGCGCGGCGTAGGACATCGGGATCAGGATCTTCGAGGCGGAGAAGCGGTTGGCCGCCGCCACCGTCAGCACCACCGGCAGGAACACCGCCAGCGCCGCGGTGTTGTTGACGAAGGCCGACATGCCTCCGAGCGCGATCATCACCGTCAGGGTGAACAGCCAGGTGTTGCGGATGCGGGCGAGCAGCTGGGTGACCACGCGCAGCGCGCCGGTGCGCATCAGCCCGGCGCTGAGCACGAACATCGCCGCCACGGTGATCGTGGCCTGGCTGCTGAAGCCGGTCAGTGCCTCGGCCGGGGTCACCAGGCCGAGCACCAGCAGCGTCGCCAGGATCAGCATGGCGACCACGTCGACCGGCAGCTTCTCGGTGGCGAACAGTGCAATCGCGCCGGCCAGCACCAGCAGGGTCAGGATGGCTTCGAGGCCCATGGGTCGTTCGCGGTTTTCAGTCGCGCCACTGGGCGCCGTAGCGTAGCGGTTCGCCGCCGGCTCCGCCCAGCGGCAGCGGCGCGAACTGCGGCAGCGTGGCCCCGGCGTACTCGACGCGCGCGATCCGCACCCGCAGGTCGAACCACGCCGCCTGCCCGGTCACCGGGTCGGCGTTGGCATGGCCGCCGTCGGGGGTCCGATCGGAAATCAGGTGGTTGAGGAGGAAGCCGTGTGTGCCCTCCGGTGCGTTCTTGTCGAGCCGCCAGGCGCCGCGCCGCTTGCCGATGGCGTTCCAGGTCCAGACCGTGTCCGGCTGCACGTTGGCGGCCAGTTTCGCCTGCACCACGATGCGGCCATGGTGCGATTCCACCGCCACCCAGTCCTCGTCGGCGATGCCGTGCCTGGCCGCGGTGTCGGGATGCAGGTAGAGGAAGTTGCGTGCGGCGATCTGTCGCAGCCAGGCGTTCTGCGAGCCCCAGGCGTGGTACATGAACATCGGCCGCTGTGTGATCGCCGACAGCGGGAAGGCGTCGGCGTCCAGCTGTGCCTGCTCGAACGGCTCGTACCACAGCGGCAGCGGGTCGAAGTACCGCGCCACCCGCGCGCGCAGCGCCTCCGGTGGCTGCCGCTCGCCGTGCCCCCGCGCGGCGAGGCGGAACTTCTGCAGCGTCTCCGAGTACAGTTGCAACACGATCGGCGCCGGGTCGGCGATGAAGCCCATTTTCGTCGCCCAGTCGAGATAGCCGCGGTTGGCCATCTTGAAGTAGCGCGCGTGTTCGGGGATCTCGCCGCGCCAGAAGCCGCCGTGTTCGATGTAGCGCGCCAGCTGGTCGGGATTGGGTGGCCCCTTGCCCGCCAGCACGCCGGCCTCGCCGCGCCAGCCGGCCAGCAGGCCCAGGCCCGGCGCGCGTTCGTGGCGGACGATGTAGTCGGCGTAGTCGCGGTATTTCGGCCGCCCTTCGGCATCGACCAGGCCAGGCAGGCCGAGCCGTGCGCCCAGCTCGATCAGCACCGACTGGAACGGCCGCACGTCACGGTCGGGGGTGAAGACCGGATGGCGGATCGCGTCGGCGGCGCCGTCGGCGTCGGAGATCGGCCGGTCGAGCAGGCTGATGCAGTCGTGGCGTTCGAGATAGGTGGTGTCCGGCAGCACCAGGTCGGCATAGGCCACCATCTCCGAGGCATAGGCGTCGGCGTAGACGATGAACGGGATGCGGTACTCGCCGTCCTCGTCCTTGTCGGTGAGCCAGTGCATCGTCTGGGTGGTGTTCATCGCCGAGTTCCAGCTCATGTTGGCCATGAACAGGAACAGCGTATCGATCGGGTACGGGTCGCCGGCCCAGGCATTGCGGATGACGGTGTGCAGCATCCCGTGCGCGGCCAGCGGGTAGGCCCACGAATAGGCGTGATCGATGCGGCGCGGATTGCCGTCGGCATCGACCAGCAGATCCTCCGGTCCATGCACGAAGCCCAAGGGGACGGCGTCGAGCGTGCCGTCGTCCTTCCGCGCCTTGCCGGGCCGGTTGGCCGGTGGAATCGGGCGCGGGAACGGCGGCTGGTAGCGGAAGCTGCCCGGGGTGTCCACCGCGCCCAGCAGCAGTTGCAGCAGGTGCAGCGCACGGCAGGTGTGGAAACCGTTGGAATGCGCGCTGATGCCGCGCATGGCGTGGAAGCTGACCGGGCGGCCGACCATCTCGTCGTGCTCGCGGCCATGCGCATCGGTCCAGCGGACCGGCAGCCGCACCGGGTGCTCGAAGGCCGTCTCGGCCAGTTCACGCGCCAGGCGGCGGATCGTGTCCGCCGGCACGCCGCAGCGTCCGGCCACCGCGTCGGGCGAATACTGCCGATCCAGGTAGCGCTCGGCGAGCAGGTGGAAGGCAGGCAATGCACGGCGGCCGTCGGGCAGCACCACCTCGCCGACGACGGTCGGGGCGATGCCCACGGCGTCGGCGCGGGCGGGCGTGCCGTCGCGCGTCCAGCACAGCGGATGGCCCTCGCCGTCGCGCGCGAACAGACCGTCGTCGCTGCCGCCGGGGTGGCGCAGTACCAGCCAGTGCGCGTTGGTGTAGCGCACCAGGTAATCGAGATCGATGCGATCGGTACGCAGCAGCTCGTGAATCAGCGCGAAAGCGAGCAGCCCGTCGGTGCCGGGGCGGATACCGACCCACTCGTCGGCGATGGCGCCGTAGCCGGTGCGCACCGGGTTGATCGCCACGATCTTGGCGCCGCGCGCCTTGAGCTTGCCCAGGCCGAGCTTGAGCGGGTTGGAGTCGTGGTCCTCGGCCACGCCCCACAGCATCAGGTAGCGGGTGTGCTCCCAGTCCGGCTCGCCGAATTCCCAGAAGCTGCCGCCCAGCGTGTACAGCCCGCCGGCGGCCATGTTGACCGAGCAGAAGCCGCCGTGGGCGGCGTAGTTGACCGTGCCGAACTGCTGCGCCCACCAGCCGGTGAGCGCCTGCGACTGGTCGCGGCCGGTGAAGAACGCCAGTTTGTCCGGGTTCTCGCTGCGGATCTTGCGCAGGCGGCCGGTGAGCAGGTCCAGCGCCTGGTCCCAGGAAATCTCGCGGAACTGCCCGCTGCCGCGCTCGCCGGTGCGCAGCAGCGGCCTGGACAGCCGCGCCGGCGAATAGTGCTGCATGATCCCGGCCGCGCCCTTGGCGCAGAGCACGCCCTTGTTGACCGGATGCTCGGGATGGCCCTGCAGGTAGCGGATCTTGCCGTCCTTGAGCCAGACCTTCAGGCCGCAGCGGCAGGCGCACATGTAGCAGGTGGTGGTCTTGACCTCGTCCCCCGGCGAGGGCGAGAGGTGGAGCTCGGGTTCGCGCATCGGGGCTGTTCGGGTGGGCGGGGCGCGCCGGAGCGGGGCGCGTGCGGCACGGTGGCCCGGGCGAGTGTAAGGCAAGGCCGATCGAGCCAGTGTGGCCGTGTGGCGTCCGGCGCGGCGGTGCGAGTCACGGCGAATCGGGCTGGCGGTCGGGCGGGACGCATTGTTGCGTGGCCGGCGGATTCTTCCTTCCGCGTCTGACGAGTACGATTTGCGCCCTTTGCCCCCCCCTCCAGACCTTCATGCGTCCGCTCAGCATTGCCCTGTCCTGCGCGCTGGCCCTGGCCGCTGGCGCAGCCGAGGCCGAGGTCAGCCTCGGCTTCGGTCACGTCGACGAGATCGAAGGCGA
>JBEQAM010000129.1:0-6061 GCA_041640375.1 Rehaibacterium sp.
GACACCCATGGCGCGCAGATGCGCGCTTTCGCCACCGTGCTGGCCGACGACCGTGCCATCGCCGACGTCGCGGCCCATCTCGCCACGCTCGATGCGCCACGGCCGCGCAACACGGTGCACGGCGACCTGCGCCGCGGCGAGCGCCTGTACCGCACCTGCGCGGCCTGCCACGGCAACGACGCCCAGGGCATCCGCGCGGTGCGCGCGCCACGCCTGGCCGGCCTCGACGACTGGTACCTGGAGCGCCAGCTGCTGAATTTCCGGCAGGGCATCCGCGGCCGCCATCCCGACGACCACTACGGCTGGCAGATGGCCGAGATGTCGCGGGTGCTGACCGGCGAGCAGGCGGTCAGGAACGTGGTCGCCTACATCGCCACGCTCGGCGCCGCCGGCGCCGCCAGCGATGCCAATGCCCAGGGGGAGGACTGACCGATGGCCCAGCTCGGACACGATGCCGTTTCCTACGCGCCACCGGCCGAAGTGGAGGAGATGGAGCTGCCACATGCGCACGGCTTCGTCACGAAATACATCTTCAGCCAGGACGCCAAGGTCATCGCGATCCAGTATTCGATCACCGCGGTGGCGATCGGCCTGGTGGCGCTGGTGCTGTCGCTGCTGATCCGCCTGCAGCTGGCCTTTCCCGACAGTTTCGAGCTGATCGACCCGGGCAACTACCTGCAGTACGTGACCATGCACGGGATGATCATGGTGGTGTACCTGCTGACCGCGCTGTTCCTGGGTGGCTTCGGCAACTACCTGATCCCGCTGATGTGCGGCACCCGCGACATGGTGTTCCCGTACCTGAACATGCTCAGCTACTGGTTCTACCTGCTGGCGGTGCTGGTGCTGGTGGCGAGCTTCTTCGTGCCGGGCGGCCCGACCGGCGCCGGCTGGACGCTGTACCCGCCGCAGGCGATCAGCCCGGGCACGCCGGGCATCGACGGCGGCATCGTGCTCATGCTGGTGTCGCTGGCGCTGTTCATCGCCGGCTTCACCATGGGCGGCCTGAATTACATCGTCACCGTACTGCAGGCGCGCACCCGCGGCATGACGCTGATGCGGCTGCCGCTGACGATCTGGGGCATCTTCATGGCCACGGTGCTGGCGATGCTGGCGTTTCCGGCGCTGTTCGTGGCGGCGCTGATGATGCTGTTCGATCGATTGCTCGGCACCAGCTTCTTCATGCCGGAGATGCTCGGCATGAGCGGCCATGAGGGCGGCAGTCCGCTGCTGTTCCAGCACCTGTTCTGGTTCTTCGGTCACCCGGAGGTCTACATCGTCGCACTGCCGGCGTTCGGCATCGTCTCCGATCTGATCGCGGTGCATGCGCGCAAGAACATCTTCGGCTACCGGATGATGGTGTGGGCGATCGTCGCCATCGGCGCGCTCAGTTTCGTGGTCTGGGCGCACCACATGTACGTCAGCGGGATGAATCCGTATTTCGGCTTCCTGTTCGCCACCACCACCCTGATCATCGCGGTGCCGACCGCGATCAAGGTGTACAACTGGGTGCTGACGCTCTGGCGCGGCAATATCCGACTCACCGTGCCGATGCTGTTCGCGATCGGCTTCATCTTCACCTTCGTCAATGGCGGCCTGTCCGGCCTGTTCCTCGGCAACGTCACGGTCGATGTGCCGTTGTCGGACACCTACTTCGTGGTCGGCCATTTCCACATGGTGATGGCGGTGGCGCCGATCCTGGTCATCTTCGGCGCGATCTACCACTGGTATCCGAAGATCACCGGCCGGATGCTCAACGAGCTCGGCGGCAAGATCCACTTCTGGGTGACCTTCCTCGGCACCTACGCGATCTACTACCCGATGCACTTCCTCGGCCTGCAGGGCGTGCCGCGGCGCTATTACGCCTACGGCGAGACCGCCTTCATCTCCGAGTCGGTGCAGGACGTGAACGTGGCGATCACCGTCGCCGCGCTGGTGGTCGCTGCCGCCCAGCTGCTGTTCCTGTTCAACCTGGTGTGGAGCTGGTTCCACGGCGAAAAGGCCGGGCCCAATCCGTGGCGGGCGACCACGCTGGAGTGGCAGACCGAGCATACGCCGCCGCGGCACGGCAACTTCGGCCCCGAGCTGCCGGTGGTCTACCGCTGGGCGTACGACTACAGCGTGCCGGGCGCCAAGGAGGACTTCATCCCACAGAACGTGCCGCCCGAAGCGGTCGAGCGTGCCGAGCCGGCGGCCGAAGGGGCGCGCGCATGACCGTCAGTCTGCTGGTCCTGGTGTTGCTGATGGCGGCGCTGGTCACCTGGCTGGTGCGGCAGTCCTTTGCCGGGCTGCCGTGGGTCGCCGACGCCGTTGCCGGGCCGGCGCTGCCGCGCCGCTACACCGCGGCGCGGATCGGTCTGGGCACGTTCATTGCGGTGGCCACGTCGATCTTCTCGCTGACCATCAGCGCCTACGTGATGCGGATGGCGGTCAGTCCGGAATGGGAGCTGCTGCCGCAGCCGGCGCTGGCCTGGATCAACACCGGCTGGTTGGTGCTGGGCAGCGTCGCGCTGCAGGTGGCGTGGAACGCCGCGCGCGCCGGCAAGCCGGCGCGGCTGCGATCGGCCCTGGCCGCCGGCGCAGCGTGCACGCTCGCCTTCTTCGTCGGCCAGTATCTGCTCTGGCGCGAGCTCGACGGCGCCGGCTACGCGCTGGCGTCGCATCCGGCCGCGGCCTTCTTCGTGCTGATGTCCGCGCTGCACGCGCTGCATCTGGCCGGTGGGCTGTGGGTGCTGTGGCGCACGCTGTGGCGGGCCTGGCGGGACGAGCCGGCGGCACGGCTGCGCGAGACCGTGGCCTTGTGCGCGGTCTACTGGCACTACCTGCTGCTGGTCTGGGGCGTGCTGTTCACCGTGCTGTTCGTGGGGGCGGGACCGCTGTACGAACTGTGTCGGGTCTGAGCCACGCGCGGCGACGCGTGTCGGCGCCCGGCGACGAACCTGGCGGGAGGATCGTGCGATGACGCAACCGGCAACCTCGGGGCCCACGCTGGCCCCCGGCCTCAAGGGGATGATCAGCGACTGGGCATCCGACCAGCGGGCGTTCAAGGGCGTCACCTGGGGCAAGGCGATGATGTGGATCTTCCTGCTCAGCGACACCTTCGTGTTCGCCTGCTTCCTGGTCGGCTACATGACGGTGCGCATCTCGACGCCCGAGCCGTGGCCCGACGCCAGCCAGGTGTTCGCGCTCACCGTGGCCGGCGAGTCGGTGCCGCTGCTGCTGATCGCGATCATGACCTTCATCCTGATCAGCAGCAGCGGGACGATGGCGCTGGCGGTAAAGTACGGCTACGCCAAGGACCGCAAGCGGACCGCGATCCTGCTGCTGCTCACCGCCGCGCTCGGCCTGACCTTCGTCGGCATGCAGGCCTTCGAGTGGAGCGTGCTGATTTCCGAGGGCGTGCGGCCGTGGGAGAATCCATGGGGCGCGGCGCAGTTCGGCGCGACCTTCTTCCTGATCACCGGCTTCCACGGCACCCACGTCACCATCGGCGTGATCTTCCTGATCGTCATGACGGTCAAGGTGTTGCGCGGCGCGCTGGACGACCAGCGGCCGGGTTTCCTCACCGGGCGGCGCGGCCGCTACGAGATGGTCGAGACGCTGGGCCTGTACTGGCACTTCGTCGACCTGGTGTGGGTGTTCATCTTCGCATTCTTCTACCTGTGGTGAAGGAGGCGGCCATGTCGCAGGATCATGCGCAGCAGCACCCCCTGAGCACCTATCTGTGGGTGTGGTTCCTGTTGTTCCTTCTGAGCGTGTTCTCGTACCTGGTCGACTATGTCGGCTTCGAGGGCCTGCTCAAGTGGTCGCTGATCACCCTGTTCATGCTGCTCAAGGCCGGCTTGATCGTGGCGGTCTTCATGCACCTGGTGTGGGAGCGGCTGGCGATCGTCTGCGCGATCCTCGTGCCGCCCGGCGTGCTGGTGTTCCTGATGCTGCTGATGGCGCTGGAGGCCGACTACACGCTGTCGACGCGGCTGCGATTCTTCCTCGGCTGAGACCGAGTGCCGATGCGCGGGCGAAGACGGACGCCCCGGCCGGGCCGGGGCGTCGACGTTTCCGTGACAGGTCAGGGGAAGGTCTGGGTGAAGAACCGCTTCAGGCGGTACTGCCACATCACGATCCAGTGCGGGGCGCCGATGTCGGTGCCGGCCGGGACGACGCCGGGATGGCGGCGCACGGTCTCTTCGAGAATCTTCGACTGGCCGGGCTCCAGATCGACGAAGAACACGTGCTTGCCCTCATGCAGCGCCTGCTCGAAGCGGCGGAAGTGCACGTTCGGGGTCTGGATGCCCCACAGCCCGCCCTCCCAGGCGAAGAAACCGAGCGCGATGATCGCCAGGAAGATGAAGGGCAGCCAGCCGGCCGGGCTCTGGGTCCAGCTGGCGGTGTGCGCGACCGCCAGCACCAGCGCGGCGGCGACCAGACCGACGCCGGCGCCGATCAGCGTGGAGCGGACGATGTCCTGCTTCATCAGCGAGGTCACCTTGTGCAGATGTGTGTGCCGGTCGGCGTGGGTGTCGTCCAGCGTGAGCAGATGGATCTGCGGGGTGACGATGCCGGCCTGCTCGAGGTCTTCTTCCAGCCGCTCGAGAGCGTCGAGATCGCTGCTGATGAAAAAATGCCGTGTCATCTTCATGCCTGCCTCCCCTCTCCGAGTATCACCGTGTCGCCAGCCGGGCTGGCGGTGAAGTCCAAGGAGGTGCGGCGGGCCCGGGGGGGCCGTCGACCTCCTGCGAACGAGGTCAAAGCCATCGAAGCGGCGACCGGGCGGACCGGCCCTGCCGGTCATGCTACTGCAAGCCCGCGCGGGGAGGGTAGCGGCACGCCGCCGAAAGGCGGCGTGCCGGCATGCGCAGTCGACGGGGCTCAGTCGCCGAGCGTGAGCAGGCTGGCGTTGCCGCCGGCGGCGGTGGTGTTGATGGTGAGGGTACGCTCGGTGGCGAAGCGGGCCAGGTAATGCGGGCCGCCGGCCTTGGGGCCGGTGCCGGACAGGCCCTCGCCGCCGAACGGCTGCACGCCGACCACCGCGCCGATCATGTTGCGGTTGACATAGCAGTTGCCGGCCTTCACCCGGCGGGCGATCCTGGCCACGGTATCGTCGATGCGGCTGTGGATGCCGAGGGTCAGGCCGTAGCCGGTGGCGTTGATCTGGTCGATGACCTTGTCCAGCTCCGCCGCCTCGTAACGGATCACGTGCAGCACCGGGCCGAACACCTCGCGCTGGAGCTGATCCAGGGATGTCAGCTCGTAGGCGCGCGGGGCGAAGAAGGTGCCGTGTGCGCAGTGATCCGCCAGCGGCACCTCCCGGATCAGCCGGGCCTCGCGGTTCATGCGCTCGGCATGGGCCTGTAGCGTCGCCAGCGCATCGGCATCGATCACCGGCCCGATGTCGGTGGAGAGCAGGCCGGGGTCGCCGACGGTCAGCTCGTCCATCGCGCCGGCGAGCATGTCGATCACCTTGTCGGCGATGTCCGACTGCACGAACAGCACGCGCGCCGCCGAGCAGCGCTGGCCGGCCGAGCCGAAGGCCGAGGTGATGGTGTCCTTGACCAGTTGCTCGGGCAGGGCCGAGGAGTCGGCGATCATCGCGTTCTGGCCGCCGGTTTCGGCGATGAGCACACCGATGGCGGCATCGCGCGCGGCCAGCGTGCGGTTGATCGCACGGGCGGTTTCGGTCGAGCCGGTGAAGGCCACGCCGGCCACGCGCGGGTCGCGGGTCAGCGCGGCGCCGACGGTGGCGCCGTCGCCGGGCACGAACTGCAGCACGTCCTCGGGGATGCCGGCCTCGTGCAGCAGCCTGACCGCGTGGAAGCCGATCAGCGTGGTCTGCTCGGCCGGCTTGGCGATCACGCTGTTGCCGGCGGCCAGCGCCGCGGCGACCTGGCCGATGAAGATCGCCAGCGGGAAGTTCCACGGGCTGATGCAGACGAAGACGCCGCGGCCGTGCAGGTGCAGCTCGTTGGACTCGCCGGTCGGCCCCGGCAGCTTCTCGGGCTGGCCGAACAGACGGCGCGCCTGCAGTGCGTAATAGCGCAGGAAGTCGACCGCCTCGCGCACC
>JBEQAM010000130.1:0-6058 GCA_041640375.1 Rehaibacterium sp.
AGCTCGCCGACGCGCTGCGTCCCAACGGCGCCGGCGAACTGTTCCACGGCCGCCTGCTGATCGTCACCGAGAACAGCTACCGCCATGGCCTGTTCAACGGCGACATGGGCCTGTGCTGGCGCGAGTCTGACGGCACGCTGCGGGTGTGGTTCGACACCGCCGACGGCCTGCGTCCATGGCTACCGGCCGCGCTGCCCGCGCACGCCGGCGCCTTCGCCCTGACCGTGCACAAGTCGCAGGGCTCGGAGTTCGACGAGGTCCTGCTCGCCCTGCCCGAGCGCGACGCCCGTGTGCTCGGCCGCGAGCTGCTCTACACCGGCCTCACCCGCGCCCGCCGCGCGGTCACGCTGTGGGCGCGCGAGGAGGTGCTGCGCGCTGCCATCGCGCGGCGCACCCAGCGCTGGAGCGGGCTGGTCGAACGCCTGCGCTGAGGTCGGCTGCTCGTAGCCTGGAAAAGCCCACGCTCCGGCCTCAGTCGTAGTGCAGCGCCTCGCTGCGGCCGCGGAACACCCAGTAGGAATAGATCGTGTAGCCGACGATCGCCGGCAGGGTGATCGCCACGCCAACCAGGATGAACTGGAGCGAACCCGGTGCGGCGGCGGCGTCCCAGATCGTGATGCGGTCGATCACCAGGTAGGGGAACAGGCTGTAGGCCAGGCCGGCGAAGGCCAGCACGAACAGGCCCACCGCCGCGGCGAACGGCGCCCACGGCTTGCCATGGTCACCCCGCGCCATGCGGCGCAGGCGGCTCTCGCACCAGGCGAACAGCAGCGCGGTCAGCACCGGGATCGGTAGCAGCAGGAACAGGGTCGGCACGCTGAACCACTTCTCGAAGATGCGCGGGCTGACGTAGGGCGTGGCGATCGACACCGCGGCGATGCCGATCGCGGTCAGCCACAGCGCGCGTTGCGCCCAGCGCACCGCGCGCTCGACCAGCGCGCCTTCGGCCTTCATGATCAGCCAGCAGGCGCCGAGCAGGGCGTAACCGGCGCACAGGCACACGCCGATGAAGGCGGCGAACAGCAGCGCCACGCCGTCGCTGCGGAAGCCGAGGATGTACTGGCCGAGCATGAAGCCCTGCGCCAGCGCGGCCAGCAGCGAGCCGGCCCAGAAGGCGGTATTCCACAGCGGCTTGTGCTCGTCGTGCGCCTTGACCCGGAAGTCGAAGGCGACCCCGCGCAGGATCAGCCCGATCAGCATCGCCGCCACCGGCAGGTAGAGCGCGGTGAGGATCACCCCGTGCGCCATCGGGAAGGCGATCAGCAGCAGGCCGACGCCGAGCACCAGCCAGGTTTCGTTGGCGTCCCAGAACGGACCGATGGAGGAAATCATCGCGTCCTTCTGGGCGTCGTCGGCGCCCCGCAACAGGATGCCCACGCCGAGGTCGTAGCCGTCCAGCACCACGTAGACCAGCATCGCCAGGGCCATCAGGCCCATGAAGATCAACGGCAGCCAGGCGTCCATCTCAGGCCTCCTGCGCCGCGACGGGCGCGGCGTCGACATGCGGTTGCGACGCCTTGCGCGCCATGTGGAACAGCACCGAGACGTAGGCCAGCAGCAGCGCCACGTAGACGGTGAGATAGGCCGACAGGCTCAGCCCGATCAGGGGCGCCGGCACCGCCGAGGCTGCCTCGGCCGTGCTCAGCACGCCGTACACCAGCCACGGCTGGCGGCCGATCTCGGTGACATACCAGCCGGCCACGGTGGCGACCCAGCCGGAGAAGGTCATCGCCACCAGCACCTTGAGCAACCATGGCGCCGGTTCGCCGCGGCGGCGCAACTGCCACGCCGCCAGCCACGATACCGCCAGCATCAGCACGCCGACGGCGAGCATCACCCGGAAGCTCCAGAACACCGGTGCCACCGGCGGGTGGTCGGGGAAGGAATTCAGGCCCTTGACCTCGCCGTCGAGCGAATGGGTGAGGATCAGGCTGGCCGCCTTGGGAATGGTCAGCTCGAAGCGGTTACTACGGCTGGCCTCGTCCGGCCAGGCGAACAGCCGCAGCGCGGCGCCGTGTTCGTCCTCCCAGATGCCCTCCATCGCCGCCACCTTGGCCGGCTGGTGCTTGAGGGTGTTCAGGCCGTGCAGGTCGCCGACGACGATCTGCAACGGGATCAGCAGCGCGGCGGCGATCACGCCGGTGCGCAGCGCCGCCTGCACGCCGGCGCTGCGGTCGCCGCGCAGGCGGCGGTAGGCCGACAGCCCGGCGACCAGGAAGGCCGCGGTCAGGCCCGAGGCCAACAGCATGTGCGCCAACCGGTACGGGAAGGACGGGTTGAAGATCACGCCCCACCAGCTGGTCGGATGCGCCTGGCCGTCGATCATCTCGAACGCGACCGGGGTCTGCATCCACGAGTTCAGCGCCAGGATCCAGAACGCCGACAGCGAGGTGCCCACCGCGACCAGCAAGGTGGCGAGCGTGTGCATGCGCTCGCCCACGCGCTTGCGGCCGAACAGCATCACGCCGAGGAAGGTCGCTTCGAGAAAGAACGCGGTCAACACCTCATAGCCGAGCAGGGGGCCGGCGATGTTGCCCACCCGCTCCATGAAGCCCGGCCAGTTGGTGCCGAACTGGAAGCTCATGGTGATGCCGCTGACCACGCCCAGCGCGAAACTCAGCGCGAACACCTTCACCCAGAAGCCGTAGGCATCCATCCAGCGCTGCTCGCCGGTGGCGGCGAAGCGCAGCTTGAAGAACAGCAGGATCCAGGCCAGCGCGATGGTGATGGCGGGAAACAGGATGTGGAAGGTGATGTTGGCGGCGAACTGGATGCGCGCCAGCATCACCGGATCGACGGCGGTATCCATCTCAGGCGACCTCCTCGGACGGCGGCACCAGCCGCAGCTTGTCCTTCATCTCCAGCAGTTTCTGCACCTTGGCGCCGAGCGCCATCAGCCGCGCCAGGGTCTCCGGCGACAGCTTGCGGATCTCGGCGAACCACTCGGTCATCTGCTCCATCAGCACATACATCTCGCGCATCCGCGCCTGGGCGTGGCGCTCCTCGGCCGAGTCGGGGGATTCGAGCAGGGCGTCGCGCAGCATCGACAGGGTCGGCTCGACTTCGCGCCGCTGGCGCTCCTCGGCCAGGGTCTTGAAGATCGTCCAGACGTCCTCGGGCGCGGAGAAGTAGTCGCGGCGGTCGCCTGGGCGGTGCTCCAGCCGCACCAGCCGCCAGGCCTGCAGCTCCTTCAGGCCCATGCTGACGTTGGAGCGGGAAAGCCCGAGTTTGTCGGTGATTTCATCGGCATTGAGCGCACGATCGGCGACGAACAGCAGGGCGTAGATCTGCCCGACGGTGCGGTTGATGCCCCAGCGGCTGCCCATTTCACCGAAATGAAGGACGAAAGCCTGGGTGAGCGGCGGCAGGTTCATGTGATTACCGAATTTTCAGAAATTGTTGAAAGTATAGCCGGGGCCGGCGCGCGTGTCTTGGGCTGCGGCGGGACATTGCGTCCCTCACAAACCCCATCGGCCGGCAACGGCGTCCCCTCCGGGCCATTGACGGCCGGCGCGTATGCCCCGAAAGTCATGCTTGCAGAAGGGGAGTAGCTCCCGCTGCCGCGATCGTCATCACGGGCCTCACCGCCCCGGTCCGGCAGGCAGTCCGCCAGGCCTGCGAGCAAGACCTTCGCCGCATGCGGCGAGGTCGTTCCCGGCATCCGACCCTCGAAGACCCGCGTGCGCCACGCGGGTCTTTTCGTTTCAGGGCGTATGCACACGATCGGTACATGGCAGATGTGGCTCGGCTTCGCCGTGCTGCTGCTGGTGGCGGTGACGGTGGACTTGCGGGTGATGCAGCGGCGCGGCGCGCATCGGGTGCGGACGCGCGAGGCGCTGGGGTGGAGCCTGGCCTGGGTGGGCCTGGCGCTCGCCTTCAACCTCGGCCTGTGGGTCTGGCTGCTGGAGAGCGAGGGCCGCGCCCTGGCCGACCGCGTCGCGCTGGAATTCCTCACCGGCTACCTGGTGGAAAAGTCGCTGGCGGTCGACAACATCTTCGTGTTCCTGATGCTGTTCGGCTATTTCGCCGTGCCGGCGGAACAGCAGCAGCGGGTGCTGGTCTACGGCGTGCTCGGTGCGCTGGTGCTGCGAGCGCTGATGATCTTCGCCGGCGCCGCGCTGGTGGCCGAGTTCCACTGGGTGCTGTATCTGTTCGGCGCCTTCCTCGCCGCGACCGGGGTGAAGATGCTGCTGTTCGCCGGCGAGCGGCCGGATCTGGAGAAAAACCCGCTGCTGCGCTGGCTCAGCGGCCGTCTGCGCCTGAGCCGCGGCTACGACGGCGACCGTTTCGTCACCCGCATCGACGGCGTGCGCCACTTCACGCCGCTGTTCCTGGTGATGGTCATGGTCGGCGTGACCGATGCCATCTTCGCGGTCGACAGCATCCCGGCGATCTTCGCCATCACGCACGATCCGTTCGTCGTGCTGACCTCGAACCTGTTCGCGGTACTGGGTTTGCGCGCGCTGTATTTCCTGTTCGCCGGCATGGCCGACCGCTTCCACCTGCTCGGCTACGGCCTGGGCCTGGTGCTGCTGTTCGTCGGCGCCAAGATGCTGGTCGCCGATTGGTACGAGGTGCCGGTGCCGGTGTCGCTGGCGGTGGTCGCGAGCACCATCGCCACGGCGATGCTGCTCAGCCTGTGGTTGCCGCCGCGGCGGCAGCGTCGCCCCGGCGCGGTCTGAACACGCGATGCGCGATCCGAACGGCCGTCGACTCACCCCACCCGGCAGAACACCGCCTTGAGGTAGCGGCTCTCGGGCACGTGGGCGAGGAAGGGGTGGTCGGCCCCGGCGCCGGCCACCTTGAGCACCTGTACCGTGCGGCCGGCGTAGAAGGCGGCGCGGCGCAGCATGTCGAGGAACTGCTCCTCGCTGACCAGGCCGGTGCACGAGCAGGTCAGGAAGATCCCGCCCGGCTTGACCACGCCGAGCGCGAGCTTGTTCATGTCCAGGTACTTCTTGAGTGCCGGGATCACCTGCTCGCGGTCACGGGTGAGCTTGGCCGGGTCGAGGACGACCACGTCGAAACGCTCGCCGTTGGCGTGCGCGTCGCGCAGCCAAGGGAACAGGTCGGCCTGGACGAAGCGCACGCGGGCGTGGTTGAGCTGCGCGTTCTTCCTGGCGATCGCCAGGATCTCCTCGTCGAGATCGACGCCGATCACCTCGTCGGCGCCGCCACGCGCCTTGGCGTAGAGGGCGAAGCCGCCGGAGTTGCAGCACAGGTCGAGCACGCGCTTGCCCGCGGTGAAGCGCGACAGATATTCGCGGTTGTCGCGCTGGTCGGCGAAGAAACCGGTCTTGTGGCCGCTGCCCGGGCTGGCGCGGAACTTCACGCCGTGTTCGGTGATGACGCTGGGCGCCGGTGCCTCGGGCGCGCGCAGGTCGAAGCTCTCCTGCTTCTGTACGTGGTCCTCGGCGAAGGCGTAGAAGCGGCAGCCGGGAAACTGCGCGCGCAGCGCGGCGTAGATCCACTCGCGGTGGCGGAAGGCGCCGGCGGAGAAGAACTCCACCACCAGCAGGTCGCCGTAGCGGTCGACCACGAGGCCGGAAATGCCGTCGCCCTCGGCGTGGAACACGCGCCAGGCGTCCGACACCGCGTCGAGCCTGAGGATCTCGCGGCGCAGCTGCACCGCCGCGGCGATCTTGGCGTGGAAGAAGGCCTCGTCGATGGCCTCGTCGGGGTTCTGGCTGAGCACGCGCAGCGCGATGCGCGAATGGCCGTTGTAGAAACCGCGCCCGACCCAGGCGCCGGTGTTGTCGTGGATGTCGACGACGCTGCCCGGCCTGGGCTTCTGCGCGGGCTTTTCCACCATCTTCTGGAAGATCCAGGGGTGGTTGGAGCGGCGTTCGATCTTGAGGCGGACGGCGGGCAGGGCGTGGATGTCGTTCATCGCCGGATTGTACCGGCTGCGGCCGGGCGGCCGCCCATGCTCAGGCCAGGGCCGGGGCGGCCTGCAGCGAGGAGGCGGTCACCACGCGGTTGCGGCCGGCGCGTTTGGCGGCGTACATGGCGCGGTCGGCGCGCTGCACCAGGGCGGCGATGTCGGCCTCGCCGACCT
>JBEQAM010000131.1:0-5950 GCA_041640375.1 Rehaibacterium sp.
CGTGAGGGTGCGGCGCGGCAACGCCGCGCCGGGGGTGTGGAGGCATGACGGCGTGGCCGGAGCCGGCGCGGGCAGCGGTATGCACGACGCCCACCTACGGCTCCCACCCGTAATACCCCGCAAACGGCGGGGTGTAGGGCAGCGTATCGAGGCAGGAGGCGTCGAGCGCCTTGGCATCGAGGGTGTCGAGGAAGCGTGCCATCAGCCGCGGCGTGCAGCCGACCGGGAGCACGTTGTGGCCCTGGCCGCGCAGCACCAGGTGACGGGCGTTGGGCAGCGTGGCGGCCACTTCCTCGCCGTAGCGCGGTGGCGTCACCGGATCGAACTCGCCGGACAGCAGCAGCGCCGGCACGTCGCCAGTCAGCGGCTGGTTGAAGTCGGCCGGCTTGTCGCCGCTGGGCCACACCGCGCACTGCGCGCGGGCGAACTCGACGAACTCGGCGCCGAGCACGCTGCCGGCATCGGCCGGGTCGGCGATGAAGCCGGGCGCGTCCTCGGTGCACATCACCGACAGCTGCATGCCGTGCATGATCTGTTCGCTGAGCTGGCTGACGATCAGCCGGGTCTGCGCGGCCAGCGGTTCCAGCCGGCCCTGCTCGGCCTCGTGCAGCAGCAGCGGCAGCATCGCCGCCGCCATCGGGACGTAGCTGTACAACCGCACCAGCCCGGCGAGGTGGCCGCGGGTGTAGTCCTCGCTGCGTAGCTCGCCGGTATTGGGGTCGCGGTAGCTCACCGGCACCGAGGCCTGGCCGAGCCGCTGCAGCAGGCTGGCCAGCAGCTCGCGCGGGTCGCCGAAGCGCTCGCGACAGAGCGCATCGTCGCTGCAGCGGGCGAAGTGCAGGTCGAGCGCGGCCTCGAGGTTGCGGGCGTGCTCGTTGCCCAGCACCAGCGTGTTCGGCACCACGCCGTCGAGCACCAGGGCGCGGGTGTGCTGCGGGTGGCGGCGCGCGTACTGCTGCGCCACGCGGGTGCCGTAGGAGATGCCGACCAGGTTGATCGTCTCCGCGCCGATGGCGGCGCGCACCGCGTCCAGGTCGGCGACCGCGTCGGTGGTGGTGTAGAAGCGCAGGTCGGCGCGCGCCTGCAGCTCGTCGCGGCAGCGTTCGGCGAAGGCCTGGCCGGCTTCGGGCGTGGCCTCGTCGGTGATCGCGCTGCGGCCCTCCTGGTCGCGGCAGGCCAGGCGGTGGGACTCGCCGGTGCCGCGCTGGTCGACCAGCAGCAGGTGGCGGTTGCGGCGGGTGGCGGCGAAGGCGGCGGCGGCCTGCGGATAGGTCTCGCGCGCCGACTGGCCTGGGCCGCCGGCGAGCATGAACACCGGGTCCGGGGCGGCGTCGCGTTCGGCCGGGATCCAGGCGATCGCCAGGGCGATCTTGCGGCCCTCGGGGGCGGCGTGGTTCTCGGGCACCTGCAGCGTCGTGCATTGGGCCTCGACCGAGGCCGCGCTCAGCGGCGCGGTCAGCGTGCAGGGCGAGAACGCCAGCGAGCCCAGCGTGCGGGCCTGCGCAGTCAGCGGCAGCCCGGCCAGCAGCGCCAGGCAAAGAACGGTGTTGCGCATCGAATCCCTCGACGATTGCAGCGCTCGAAGCACCGCATTCTGCCAGAGGCGGATGGCAGGTCCAGACGGCGATTGACCGGTGCGCCTGTCCGGACCCGCGCGAGGCGGCGACGTGGCGCGAAGGGAGCAAAGCCGAATCCGGGGGACGGCGACGCCGGTCGTTCCCGGGTTCGGTTCTCAGCGCGAGCTGACGTATTTCTCGCGGCGGATGTGCGGGACCGGCAGGCCGTGGGTCTTGAGCGCCTCGAAGCAGGCATCGACCATGTTCGGGTTGCCGCAGAGGTAGGCGATGTCGCCATCGGCATCCGGCGCGAACTCGGCCAGGTGCTCCTGCACGTAGCCCCGGCGGTCGTCGGCGCGCGGGGTCGCCGGCAGCTCGCGGCTGTAGCAGGGGACGAAGCGGAAGCCGGGCGTGGCCTCGGCGAAAGCGGCGAACTCCTCGCCGTAGAGCAGCTCGGCCGGGCTGCGTGCACCGAACAGCAGCACCACTTCGATGCCGCGGGTTTCGATCTGCCGTCTCAGTTCGGGCAGCATCGCCCGATACGGCGTCACGCCGGTGCCGGTGGCGATCAGCAGGTAGCGCCGGTTCCGGTCGTTGGGCATCAGGCAGAAGCGGCCGAACGGGCCACTGGCCTCGATGCGGTCGCCTTCCCGCAGGCGCTCGAAGAGCTGCGTGGCGGCACCGCCGGGCACGTAGCTCACCGCGATCTCGATTGGGTCGTCGGCATCCGCCACGCCGTTGCGTACGCTGGCGATCGAGTAGCTGCGCTTGGTCGGGGTGCCGTCGGCATAGTGGAAGTGCACCTGCAGAAACTGGCCCGGGATGAAGTCCAGCGGCGCGCCGTCGTCGCGGGTGAACACCAGGTGGCGGACGGTCGGCGCCAGCATGCGGCTGGACACCAGCTTGAGGGGAAAGTGGACGGGCACGGCGACTCCTTCGGGGGCGGACGGCGGCAGCGCCGCGTCCGGGCGCCAAGTTTAGCCGGCCAGGCCGCCGACCGCAGGGGCGCGGCGCCCGGGAAACGCACTGTTCCGCCCGGATCGGCATGGCAGGCGGCCGATATACTGGCCGCCTTGCGTCGAAGCATTCGACCCGTCACCGACCGGCTTTCATGTCCCAGCAACCTGCCCTGGAGGTCGTCGACCTCCGCAAGACCTACGACAACGGCACCCAGGCGCTCAAGGGCATCTCCCTGAGCGTCGCGCCTGGCGACTTCTTCGCCCTGCTCGGCCCCAACGGCGCCGGCAAGTCCACCCTGATCGGCATCGTCAGCTCGCTGGTCAACGCCAGTGCCGGCAGCGTGAAGGTGTTCGGCGTCGACCTGTTCGCGCAGCGCCAGCAAGCCAAGCGCCTGCTCGGCCTGGTGCCGCAGGAAATCAACTTCAACATGTTCGAGAAGCCCTACGACATCCTGGTCAACTATGCGGGCTTCTACGGCATCCCGCGCGCGGAGGCCTGCGCCCGCGCCGAGCAGGAGCTCAGGCGCGCGCAGCTCTGGGACAAGGCGTACACCATGTCGCGCACCCTCTCGGGCGGCATGAAGCGGCGCCTGATGATCGCCCGCGCGCTGATGACCCGGCCGAAGCTGCTGATCCTCGACGAGCCCACCGCCGGGGTGGACATCGAGATCCGCCGCGGCATGTGGAAGCTGCTGCGCGAGATCAACGCCGCCGGCACCACCGTCATCCTCACCACGCACTACCTGGAGGAAGCCGAGAGCCTGTGCCGCAACCTGGCCATCATCGACCACGGCCGGATCATCGAGCACGGCCCGATGAAGGCGCTGCTGGCCAAGCTCGACATCGACAGCTTCGTGCTCGACCTCGAATTGCCGCTGACCAGCACCGTGCCGCACGTCGAGGGCGCCAAACTGGTTGCCGTCGACGACCACACGCTGGAAGTCGACATGCCGCGGGCGATGGACCTCAACCGCATCTTCGCCGCGCTCGGCGAGGCCGGCATCCGGGTGCGCTCGATGCGCAACAAGTCCAACCGGCTGGAGGAGCTGTTCGTGCGCCTGACCGGCAGCGACGCGGAGAAGGCGGCATGAGCACGCATACCCGCGACAACCTCATCGCGCTGTACACCATCGTCCGCCGCGAGGTGATGCGCATCCTGCGCATCTGGGGCCAGACCCTGGTGCCGCCGGCGATCACCATGACGCTGTACTTCCTGATCTTCGGCAGCCTGATCGGCCGCCGCATCGGTGACATGGGCGGCTTCGACTACATGGACTTCATCGTCCCGGGGCTGGTGATGATGAGCGTGATCCAGAACAGCTACGGCAACATCTCCAGCTCGTTCTTCGGCGCCAAGTTCGGCCGCCACATCGAGGAGCTGCTGGTGGCGCCGCTGCCCAACATCGTCATCCTCGGCGGTTACGTCGCCGGCGCGGTGCTGCGCGGGCTGATGGTGGGCGCGATCGTGCTGGCCATCGCCATGCTGTTCACCCGGGTGAGCATCCCGCACCCGTTCGTCACCCTGACCACCGTGCTGCTGGGCGCGACGATCTTTTCGCTGGCCGGTTTCGTCAACGCCGTGTACGCGAAGAAGTTCGACGACATCGCCATCGTGCCGACCTTCATCCTCACCCCGCTCACCTACCTCGGCGGCGTGTTCTATTCGGTCAGCCTGCTGCCGGACTGGGCCGAGAAGGCCAGCTACCTCAACCCGATCCTGTACATGGTCAACGCCTTCCGCTACGGCCTGCTCGGCGTCAGCGACGTGCCGCTGGCCACCGCCTACGCGGTGATGCTGGCCTTCGTGGCCGGTCTGGGCTGGCTGGGCCTGAGGCTGTTGCAGCGTGGCGTCGGCCTGCGCAGTTGAGGCGCAGTCGCCGGAGACTGACGCCGCGCCGTGCGAAGCAGAAACCGCCGATGCCCCTCTCCCGCCGGACTCCGCCCTACCGCATCCGGACCGAACGCCTGTCGATCCGCTGCTGGTCGCCGGCCGATGCACCGGCATTGCGCCGGGCGCTGGACGAGGCCGACGCCCACCTGCGGCCGTGGATTCCGTGGATGAGCCAGGAGCCGCGCTCGCTCGAACAGACCGCGCAGCGGCTGCGCCGCGAGCGCGCCGAGTTCGACCGCGACGAGACCTACCGCTACGGCATCTTCGGTCACGACGGCGCGCAGGTGCTCGGCAGCACCGGCCTGTTCACCCGCGCCGGGCCCGGCGCGCTGGAGACCGGCTACTGGCTGCATCCGCAGCACTGTGGACTGGGTTATGCCAGCGAAGTGACGATGGCGATGACCCGGGTCGCGTTCGAAGTGGCCGGCGTGGATCGGGTCGAGATCGTCTGCGACCCGGAGAACGCGGCCAGCGTGCGCATCCCGGAAAAGCTCGGCTACACCCACGAGGCGACGCTGCGCCGGCGCGGCCTCGACAGCGAGGGCCGCATCCGCGACCTGATGGTGTGGACGCTGTTCGCCGACGCCTACCCGGCCACGCCCTCGGCGCGGATCGCGCTGGCCGCGTTCGACGCGATGGACGTACGCATCCTCTGACGCGCGGTTCGTTCAGGGTGCGGGCAGGCGGAAGAATGCCCGCGCCGTGGCGGTGGTCGTGGCGGCGGTGACTTCCACCGGCTCGCCGCGGTCGCGCGCCAGCTCCTCGACGATGTGGCGCAGGTACATCGGCTCGTTGCGCCGGTGCGAGGGCGGCGGCCGCACCGTGCGCGGCAGCAGGTAGGGCGCGTCGGTCTCGATCATCAGCCGTTCGGCCGGGATGTGCCTGACGAGCTCGCGCAGGTGCAGGCCGCGGCGTTCGTCGCACAGCCAGCCGGTGATGCCGATGTGCCAGCCCTGGTCGAGGTAGTCGAAGAGTTCTGCCTTCGTGCCGGTGAAGCAGTGCACCACCGCCGGGCCGAGGTGGCCGTCGAAGTTCTTCATCACCGCCATGAAGTCGGCATGGGCGTCGCGCTGGTGCAGGAAGAGCGGCTTGCCGGTGTCCACGCCGAGCTGGAGCTGGCGCTCGAACGCGCGCCGCTGCGCATGGCGCGGCGAGAAGTCGCGGTAGTAGTCCAGCCCGCATTCGCCCACCGCGACCACCTCCGGGTGCGCGTGCAGCGCACGTAGTTCGGCGTCGGCCTCGTCGGTGTATTCGATGGCGTGGTGCGGATGCACGCCGGCGGTGGCGTACAGGAAGCCGGCATGCGCCTGCGCGATCTCCAGCGCCCGCGCCGAGCCGCCGCGGCTGGCGCCGGTGACCACCATCTGCACCACGCCGTGCGCGCGGGCGCGCGCGAGCATGGCATCGAAGTCGTGCTGGAAGCTTTCGTGGCCGAGGTTGGCGCCGATGTCGATCAGTTGCATGCGGTCGGGTTGCGCAGGAGCGGGGTGAGCCGCGATCGGTCGTCCGACGGGCCCGGGTCGCGGCTCACCCCCCGCCAGCAC
>JBEQAM010000132.1:0-5926 GCA_041640375.1 Rehaibacterium sp.
ATGGACCTGGTCGGCGTCGACGAGGTCATCGAGCGGTTCGATGCCTTCGTGGCTGCGGCAGCGGCGCAAGCCACGGCGAACCCTGGCGGATGAATCGAACCGGGCGCGGCCCCGGTCGCAGCGGCCGCTCGATCGCGGCCGTGACCGCGCCGGCAACGATGCCTACGGTGCCGCGCCGGCCCGGTAGTCTTGATAGGACTTCTCCTCGACATAGGCCGAGCCCAGCCTCAGGTTGATGTCCTTCTTGATCCGCGCCCGCTCGTCGTTCTCGAAATACACCGAACGCGCCAGCCGGACGAACTCGTCGTCGAAGGCCTGTGCCTTCTCCTTCAGGCGGATGTCGTCCTCGATCACCCACAACCGCTCGTTGACCGCCTTGAGCGCCGCCCGCAGGTCGGCGATGTCCTCGCCCGAAGCCGGATGCGCGGCCCAGATGGCCTCCAGGGCGTCCAGTTCCTTGCGCACGTTGGCCAGCTTGGCCGGGTCACCGATACGCTCGGACTTGATCTGCAGGATGGCGATCTTGTCGAGCAGTTCGCCGTAGGAGACGGGGACGAAGATTTCGCTCACGGGGCTTCCTTCGTTGAGGGGCGCCGCCTTGCCGGAGGGCGGCCGAAGCCGTATTATGCCCGGCTCGCCCCGGATGGTTCACGCCATCCGCCGCGCCGCTTCCGGAGAGGTGGCAGAGTGGTCGAATGCGCCGGATTCGAAATCCGGTGTACGTCTCCGACGTACCGTGGGTTCGAATCCCACCCTCTCCGCCAGATCGCGCCGACGCCCCCGCCCGGGGGCGTCGGCGTTTCCGGGCGACCGCACCTCCCGGGCGATGCCGGCAACACCGGACGAGACCGCGCAGATCGCAGCATCGGGCGCTTGCCGGCCGTCCGCTCCGTCCGGCACCATGCCGGTTCTCCGTTCTGTCCGATGACACGCCCTGACAGCAGGCCCGCATGATCGAATTCGGCCACCTCAGCCACGTCGGCCTGCGGCGCGAGCTCAACGAGGACACCTACTACGGCGACGCGGAGCTCGGTCTGTGGCTGGTGGCCGACGGCATGGGCGGCCACGAATACGGCGAAATCGCCAGCGCGCTCGCGCGCGAAGCGGTGGTGCGCGAGGTGCGCAGCGGGCATTGCTTGCGTGAAGCAATCCGCGTCGCCGACGAGGACATCATCCACCATTCACGACGGCGCGCGGAGGCGCTGCCGATGGGCACCACCGTGGCCGCCGCCCGCGTCAGCGACGACCGCTTCGAGATCGCCTGGGTCGGCGACAGCCGCGCCTATCTGTGGAACGAGCGACTGTGCCAGCTCTCCCAGGACCACAGCTACGTACAGGAACTGATCGACCAGGGCGCGATCACTGCCGAGCAGGCGCGCACCCATCCGCACCGCAATGTCGTCACCCAGGCACTCGGCGTGACCGACCCGCAGCACCTGAAGATCGAGACCGTACAGGGTGAGCTCAAGCCCGGCATGCAGCTGCTGCTGTGCAGCGACGGACTGACCGAGGAGGTGGACGACGGCCAGATCGCGCGCATCCTCGCCCGCACCGACCTCTCGGCCCAGGAATGCGTCGACCATCTGATTCATGCCGCCCTACAAGGCGGCGGCTCGGACAACATCACTGCGGTATTGATCCGCCGGTCGTGATTCCGGGCGCCACGGTGCGTTCAGGCGGTCTCGACCGCCGCCTCGGGCGATTCCGCCGGCCACAGGCAGCGGCCCGCTTTGGCGGCGATCCGCTCCAGCCGCGCGCGATGGGCGGCGGTCTCCTCGGCCGAGGCGCGCAGCACGCGACGCGGCAGATCGGCAGTCGCGTAGGTCCGTTCGAACGCCATCGCACTCGGCTCGACTGCAACGGCGAGGCCGAGATCGCCCTGCCCCGCGGTCAGTGCCAGATACACCTCGGCGAGAATCTCGGCGTCGAGCAGCGCGCCGTGCAGCTTGCGGTGGGCGTTGTTGACGCCGAGGCGCTTGCACAGGGCGTCGAGCGAATTGCGCTGCCCGGGGAAACGCTCTCGCGCCATCGCCAGCGTGTCGACCACGCCGCAGTGCTCCTCGATGCGACCCATGTGCGGGCCGAGCAGCGACAGCTCGTAGTTGAGGAAGCCGATGTCGAACGCGGCGTTGTGGATGATCAGCTCGGCGCCGCGGACGAAATCGAGGAACTCGTCGGCCACTTCCGCGAAGCGCGGCTTGTCGGCGAGGAACTCCAGCGTCAGGCCGGTGACCTCCTGCGCGCCCGCTTCCATCTCCCGTTCGGGATTGAGGTACTTGTGGAGTTGCCGGCCGGTCAGCCGTCGCTCCATCAGCTCCACGCAGCCGATCTCGACGATGCGGTTGCCCTTCTCCCAGGACAGGCCGGTGGTTTCGGTATCGAGGACGATCTGACGCATGGATGGACAATCGGTGACCCGTGGCGGGAAGGGTAGCCCGAGGGACGCCGGACGGAAACCGCCTACCCGCTCACCGATGCCCGGCTTTCGATATCCGGTGCCCGATTCCCGGCGCTCAAGGCCGCGGCGCGCGCCAGCGCGTCCACCCGCTCGTTGTCGGCGTGACCGGCATGGGCTTTCACCCAGTGCCAGCGCACCCGGTGGCGCCGGGCGGCGGCGTCCAGCCGCTGCCACAGGTCCCGGTTCTTGACCGGGTCGCCACCGGCGGTCTTCCAGCCGCGGCGGATCCAGTTCGGCATCCACTCCGAAATACCTTGCTGGACGTACTTGGAGTCGGTATGCAGATCGACCTCGCAGCTTTCGCGCAAGGCTTCCAGCCCCATGATCGCCGCCATCAGCTCCATGCGGTTGTTGGTGGTCTGTGCCTCACCGCCGACAAGTTCGCGTTCGCGGCCCTGGAAACGCAGCAGCGCCGCCCAGCCGCCCGGGCCGGGGTTGCCGAGGCAGGCGCCGTCGGTGTGGATCTGGACCCGTTTCATCGCCATGCGCCCGGCCTCATCCCGGATGCATGCCGGGCTTGAGCGCGACCGACGCGGTGCGCTGCAGCCGCAGTGGCGTGACGCCGACCTCGCGGCGTCGGGCCTGGAGCAGGTAGGACGAGCGGAAACGGTCGATCATGGATTCCCCCGCACGGTCGGACGGTGACAGCCGGTCGCGCGCCGACCAGAGCGCGCCGAGATAGCGGCAGCACTGGATCTCCAGACCGGCCTCGCGCACCCATGCGGCGAGGCTGCCCACGCCGGTCGCGCGCAGGTCGCGCCGCAGCCAGCGCAGCCGCGCCAGCCCGAACGGATTGAACACGACGAACAGCGCCACGCCCTCTGGCTTGAGCACGCGCGCGATCTCGGCGACCAACGCCGCCGGCGCGCGCGAGCTCTCGATCACGTGCTCGGCGTAGACCAGCGCGCAGCTGGCGCCGGCCACGGGCAGCGCGCCATCCTCGCAGCGCAAATCGCCGGCCAGCCCGTCGCCGGCCCGATACAGCGAGAGCACCGTGTGCAGCGCGCTGCCGGGCATGGCCGTCGCCAGCCCGGGGGCCGGCCGCAGGAACAGGCCGTAGCGGCCGAAGGCGCGTCCCAGGTCGCTGGCGACCTGTCGCTGCTCTTCGCGGAGCAGACGCTGCACGGCTTCGCGGGCGAACCAGGCCTCGGCCGGACGCGCGGATTGACGGGCTGCGACGAAGGCGGGCATGGTGGGAATTGTGCGGCAAACGGCCGCCCCGGTCACTGGCCGCCGCCCGACGCATGCTCGCACTCCGCGCCCTGCCCGCCTTCCAGGACAACTACGTGTGGACGCTCGCCGACGAGCGCGGCCGCGCGCTGGTCGTCGATCCCGGGGAGGCCCGGCCGGTGCTGGAGGCCGCCCGCCACGGCCTGCGGCCGGTGGCGATCTTGCTCACCCATCACCACGCCGACCACGTCGGTGGCGCGGCCGAATTGCTGGCGCATTACGCCATCCCCTGCTTCGCGCCGGCCGACGCGCGCATCGACCTCTCTGGCGAGCGCGTGGCGGAAGGCGAGCGCGTGCGGATCGACGCGCTCGGCCTCGACTTGGACGTGCTGGAAGTGCCCGGCCACACGCTCAGCCACATCGCCTTCCATGGCCACGGCCATCTGTTCTGCGGCGACACCCTGTTCAGTCTGGGTTGCGGCCGTCTGTTCGAAGGTTCGCCAGCCCAGATGCTCGACTCGCTCGACAAGCTGGCCGCCCTGCCGGAGGACAGCCTGGTGTGCTGCGCCCACGAATATACCCTCGCCAACGCCCGCTTCGCGCTCACCGTCGACCCCGACAACGCCGCACTGCACGCGCGCGTCGACGAGGCCCTCGCGCAGCGCCGGCACGACCGCCCGACGCTCCCCACCTCGCTGGCGAGCGAGCGGCAGTGCAACCCCTTCCTGCGCTGCCACGAACCGGCGATCCGCGAGGCGGTCGCCCGCCACACCGGCCGGACACCGGACGACCGGCTGGCCACCTTCGCCGCGCTGCGGCGCTGGAAGGACGGCTTCCGCGCATGAGGCGCAGCTTCGCTGCCGCCGTGCCGCTGCTCGCGGCCCTGCTGCTCGCCGCCTGCCAGACGCCCTCCCGGCGGACGCCGCCACCCGACGAAGCGCCGGCAACCGTCATCACCGTCCCGACGCCATCGTCGAAGCCGGCCAAGCGCAAGCCGCGCCCCCCCTCCACCACGGCAGATGCCGCGCCAGATTCCAAGACCACGCCGACACCGCCGGCCGACACGCTCACCGGGGAAGAGGTGTTCGCCCGCCTGGTCGCCCGCCTGGAAACCCCGACTTGCGGCGGCGGCGCCAGCGCCGAGTTCTGGCGCAAGCGTTACGCCGGCCACCCCGATCGCTTCGCCGAGCGGCTGGCCGCGATCCTGCCACTGCTGGCGTACGTCACGCTGGAAGTCGAACGCGCCGACCTCCCCGGCGAGTTCGCGCTGATTCCGATCGTCGAGAGCTGGTATCGCCCGGACGCGCTCGGTGCAGGGGGGCCGGCCGGCATGTGGCAGATGGTCGCCGACACGGCGCGCGGCAACGGCATCGCCATCGTTCCCGGTTACGACGGCCGTCTGTCGCCGTTGCAGTCCACCGAAGCCGCGCTCGCCCATCTCGCCGACCTGCTCGAACGCTTCGGCGACTGGCGACTGGCGGCGATGGCGTACAACGCCGGCGAACAGCGCGTGCGACGGATCGTCGCCCGCGACGGCTCCGCGGCTTCGGGCGACCGTCGCCGTCCTGCCGGCCTCGCCGGCGTCACCTACGAATACATCAGCAAGCTCAAGGCCCTCTCCTGCCTGCTGGCAGAGCCGGAACGCCACCGGCTGCGCCTGCCCGGCAACGCGGTGGTCCCGCGGCTGGAGGCGCTCGACGTGCCGCTGCGCGTGCATCGTCTGGACACCGTCGCCGCGAGCCTGCACCTGCCGCCTGGCGAACTCCGCCACATCAATGCCGGTCATCGTCATGGGATCATCGCCACCGGCGCCCCGCGCAGGATCCTCGTGCCCGCCGCCACGCGCCCGCACTGGCCGTCGCTGGCCGACCTGGTCGAGGCGCCCCCGCCCATGCCCAAGTCCCCGTCGCAGACGACCCACACCGTCGTCAGCGGCGACAGCCTGTGGTCGATCGCGCGCCGGCACGGCCTCAAGCTCGACGACCTGATGCGGTGGAACGGCCTGAACGCCGGCTCGGTCCTGCGTCCCGGCCAGGTGCTGCGACTGGCGCCGCCGTAGCAACGCGGGACAAGCCCATCCTGGGCTCGCTCAGTGACGCGAGTCCGGCGCAGGTCCGGATCTGCGGGCGCTGGATCCTTGGCAGGCGGCAACGCCGGCCAGATCGGCGCCGCCCCCGCCCGGCAACTGGCGGCCCAGGCCGGTTTGACGGCAAACTAGAGCCTTTGCTCGACCGGCGACGGTCACCGATACGGAGGCTACATGGGATTCCTGCAGGGCAAGCGCGCGCTCATCACCGG
>JBEQAM010000133.1:0-5883 GCA_041640375.1 Rehaibacterium sp.
GATCACGCCCAGCACGCCCAGCACCTGCCCCTGCGGACCACGATAAGGCGAAGTGATCACCGTACAGCCGTCGAGCGGAGCCAGGCCCGTCTCCTCGCCGATGAAGATGCGCACGCCCTGGGCTTGGATGCAGCCTTCCAGCAACTGGAGGATCTCGCGCTTGCGGGCGAAGGCTTCGAACAGTTCGCGCAGACGGTCCAGGTCGGACAGATCCTGCACACCCATCAACCGGGTCTGCCCGGCCACCAGCACGTCCTCGCTGCCCGGGTCGAGCGCCTGCTCGGCCAGATCGGCGGCATTGGCCAGCGCCTGCTCCATGGCGTGGTGGGCATCGCGGATCTCGCGCAGCAGGGTGTTGCGGATCTCCGACAGCGGGCGGCCGGCGAAGTGGGCGTTGAGGTAGTTGGCGGTCTGTTCCAGCTCCGAGGGGCTGTACGGGCGGCGGGTATGGATGATCCGGTTCTGCACCTCGTTGTCGGTGAACACCAGGATCACCAGCACCCGCTGACCGTCCAGCGCGACGAAGTCGATGTGCCGGAAGGCGAACTGCTCGCGCCGCGGCACCGTCACCACGCCGACGAAGTGGGTCATCGCCGAGAGCAGCTCGGATACGTTCGACAGCAAGGCCTGGGTGCCGGCGCCGGCCGGCAGGTTGGCGCGCAGGCGGGCGATCTCGTCCGCCTCCAGCGGTTGCACCTGCAGCAGGCTGTCGACGAACACCCGGTAGCCCTGCGCGGTCGGCACCCGGCCGGCCGAGGTGTGCGGCGCGGCGACCAGCCCGATGTCCTCCAGGTCCGCCATGATGTTGCGGATGGTCGCCGGGCTCACGTCCAGTCCCGAGCGCTTGGCCAGGGTGCGCGACCCCACCGGCTCGCCCTCGCGGATGTACTGGGCGATCAGCGTCCGCAGCAGACGGCGCGCGCGCGGGTCGAGAGTGGGGTACGGCGTGTTCATGCAGGCTCGTCGGGCGGTTTACCGATAGATAAGGCCGGCGGGGCGCGGGTGCAAGTGGGACGGAAACCGGGCGTCGGAAAAGTGGGCACGGGCGTGGTGGCGGCCACCATGGCGGTAAACGCAGCCCGGCTTCCACTCCCCACGCCCATCCATATTTCATTTCCAGCCCCCGGTTCCCGCTGCACCCGCCGCGTGCTAGGGTTTCGCCGCCTTTGCGACCCCCGTCATGCTCACCAGCCTGTATCTCAAGGACTTCGCCGTCGTCAGCGAGGCCGACGTGGCCTACGGCCCCGGCCTGACCGTGGTCTCGGGCGAGACCGGCGCCGGCAAGTCATTGATGGTCGATGCCCTGCTGCTGCTCACCGGCGCCCGTGCCGACGCCGGCATGGTGCGCCACGGCGCCGAGCGCGCCGAGTTGAGCGCCGAGTTCGACCTGGCCGATGCGCCCGAAGCCCGCGCCTGGCTGCGCGAGGCCGAGCTGGACGAGGGCGACGGCTGCCAGATCCGCCGGGTGATCCGCGCCGACGGCGGCTCGCGGGCCTGGATCAACGGCCGCCCGGCCACCCTGGCCCAGCTCGGCGAACTGGGCGAGCGGCTGGTCGAGATCCACGGCCAGCACGAACACCAGGCCCTGCTCTCGCGCCCCCACCAGCTGGCCCTGCTCGACGCCTTCGGCGGCCACCAGACGCAGGTGGACGAGGTGCGCCGGCTGGCCGGGGCGTGGTCGGCGGTCGCCCGCAGACTGCAAACGCTGTCGGCCAGCGGCGATGTCGCCGACCGCATCGCCTACCTCGAGCATCAGTTGACCGAGCTGGGCGACGAATCCCTCGCCGCCGAGGACATCCAGGCCCTGCTCGCCGCCCACAAGCGCCAGGCCAATGCCGCCAGCCTGATCCAGGGCTGCGAGTCGGCGCTGGCGCGACTGGCTGGCGACGAGGGCTTCTCGCTCGACGGCACGCTGCGTCAGGTGCGCGCGGAGCTGGCGCGCCTGCTCGACGACGAGCCGCGACTGGGTGAGGTGGACAGCCTGCTCGACTCGGTCGCCATCCAGCTCGACGAGGCCGTGGCCGCGCTGGAGCGCGTGCGCGACGACCTCGACCTCGACCCCGAGCGCCTGCAGGCACTGGAAGCCCGCCTCGCCCGCCTGCACGACCTGGCCCGCAAGCATCGCGTACCGCTGGGCGAGCTGGCGGCCCGTCGCGACGAACTCGCCGCCGAGCTCGAATCCCTGCGCGGCGCCGGCGAACAGGCCGAGCGACTGGCACGCGAGCAGAGCAGGCTTGCCGCCGACTGGCGGCACGCCGCCCAGTCGCTGTCCAAGCTACGCGCCAAAACCGCCGCCGCGCTCGGTAACGCCGTCAGTGCCCTGATGGACGAACTGGGCATGCGCGGTGGCCGCTTCGTCGCCGAACTCGAGCCCTCCCCGGCCGACACGCCCGACCCGCAAGGCCTAGAACGCGTCGAATTCCTCGTCTCCGCCAACCCGGGCCAGCCGCCACGCCCCCTACGCAAGGTCGCCTCGGGCGGCGAGCTCTCGCGCATCAGCCTCGCCATCGAAGTCGCCGCGCTCGGCCTGGACAGCGTGCCGACCATGGTCTTCGACGAGGTCGACACCGGCATCGGCGGCGGCGTGGCCGAAGTGGTGGGCCGCAAGCTGCGCGCGCTGGGCGCCAGACGGCAGGTGCTGTGCGTCACCCACCTGCCGCAGGTCGCCGCCCTCGCCCATCGTCACTACCGCGTCAGCAAGGACGTGGCCGATGGCACCACGCACAGCGCCGTCACCCCGCTCGACGGGAGTGCGCGCATCGAGGAGCTGGCGCGCATGCTCGGCGGCATGGAGATCACCCGCGAAACCCGCGCCCATGCCAGACAGATGCTGGAGCGCGGCCAGGCCACCTGAGGCCGCCCGCGCAGGAGCGACCCGAGCCACGACCGAAAGCCCGGCGGGTGAAAGATCACGGCTTACGCCGCCAGCCTCCGGCAGATGACCACGTGGTTCTTGCCGTCGGGAAGCGCCGTCATTTCTTTTTGGGCCGCACGTACAGGACCAGACTGTGGTCCTCGATCACGTAGCCGTGCTTCTCGGCGATCTGGTGCTGCAGGCGCTCGATCTCCTCGCTGACGAACTCGATCACCTTGCCGGTTTCCACGCAGACCATGTGGTCGTGGTGCTTGCCGCGGTCCAGCTCGTAGACCGCCTGACCCCCCTCGAAGTTGTGCTTCATCACCAGCCCGGCCGCCTCGAACTGCGTCAGCACGCGGTAGACGGTGGCCAGGCCGATGTCCTCGCCCAGCTCGATCAGTTCGCGGTAGATGTCCTCGGCCGTCTTGTGCCGCGGGCTCGAGTTCTCGAGGATCTCGAGGATGCGCATGCGCGGATGGGTGACCTTGAGTCCAGCCTTGCGCAGATCCTGGGATTCCATGGCAGCTCCAACCTGAGGTGAATGCGGTATGCCGGCGCGCCTTGCCGGCATCGGCGCTAGTGTATCATCCGGGCCTTTCCCCACCTGGCAACGCATCCCATGCTGAAGACGTGGACGGTACTGGTCGTGGCGGCCCTCACGGCCGGCTGCGGCATCACCTACAGGCAGCCGATCTACCAGGGCAACCTGCTCGACGCCCGCAGCGTCGAACAGCTCCAACCCGGGCTGACCAAGCGCCAGGTGCTGCTGCTGCTCGGCTCGCCCTCGGTGGCCGACCCGTTCCACGCCGACCGCTGGGACTATGTCGCCAGCGAGCGCACCGGCCGCGCCGGACGGACCCAGATCAAGAACTTCACGCTCCATTTCGAGGGCGACACACTGGCGCGCTGGGACGGCGAATACTTCGCCAAGCGCGATGAAGAGCTCGCCGCCGAGATGCGCAAGTTCGGCAACCTGCCGCGCGAGCGCGACCGCGACCGCCGTCGCCGCTGATCCATGCGCCTGCGTCAGCTCGCCATCCGTGCCCTGCCCTGGCTGCTGCTGGCCGGCATGACCGGCTTCGCCGCCATCGGCTGGGTGCATTTCATCGCCAAGGACCAGGCCTTGTGGCAGCGCAGCTTCGAGACGGTGCACACGGCCACCGCGCTGGTCGACCGGCTCGACGCCCGCGACCCCCGGGCTGTGCGTGATGCCCTGATCCGGCAGCGCGAGGAGCAGTGCGACTGGATCGCGCGCTATGCCGAGCATGTGCCGCACGACCTGGCCGAGGCCCTGCGCCAGGCCCGCGTCGTCTGCGACACGCCGATCCCGCCGTGGCCTGCGGATCTGGACGAGGCCCCGGAGGGCACGGAAGACATCGAGGAGGCCGCCCCCGATCAGACGGGCGAGGAAGAGGAAGCCGCAGAGGAAGACCCCGAAGCCCTCGAGGCCGACGAGTACGCCGGTCGATCCGGAAACTCCTGAAAAATCCGGCAGGACCCGGACGGACACCCGCCCTGCGCTGCATCCAGCCCTGAGCCCGTCACTCCCGGCTAGCCCGGCACAGGCCTGCCCGGACGCCTTTGGGCGGCATCCTGCCCGCCTGTCCCCCGGATCGCGGCCGGGGCCGGTCCGGCAAAGCCGGCACTGGCGCGCCCGATACACGCCCGCATCGTCTCTGGCTCGCCTGAAGCGCCGTTTGGCGCCCCGGCGCTCAGCCGCCGCCGTGCCGCTCCCGCTCGACCCGCTGGCGACGGACCTCTTTCGGATCGGCCAGCAGCGGCCGCAGGATCTCCACCCGGTCGCCGTCGCGCAGCGGCGTCTGCGGCGTCGCCGGCTTGCCATAGATCGCCAGCCGCTTGGCATCGATCACCAAGCCCGGCACCTGCGCGGCCAGCCCCGACGCCGCGATGGCCTGCGCCACCGTCGCTCCCTCGGCCAAGACGACCTGCGCCGACCAGTGTCGCTCCGGCAGCGCATAGATCACCTCGACCCGGATCACACCCTCAGCCATCGCGCTGCGCCTCGCGGCAGAACTCGTCCACCAGCTTGTCCGCCAAGCCCTGGAACCCCATCGCCAGCGCCGAGCCCACCAGCTTGCCGGCCAGCTCGAAGTCGAGCAGCAGCCCGACCCGGCAGGCGCTCGCATCCAGCGACTGGAAGGTCCACACGCCCGATAGCCTGCGGAAGGGGCCATCCACCAACGCCAGCTCGATCCGCTCCGGCCGCTGCAGCGTGTTGCGGGTGGTGAAGGCCGTGCGCAGTCCGCCCAGCCTCAGCGCCAGCCGCGCCACCATGTACGCATCCGTGGCCTCGATCACCTCCGAGGCCTCGCACCACCGGAACCGCGCCGGATAGCTGCCCACGTCGTTGACCAGGTCGAACATCCGCTCGGCCGGTTGCCGCACCAGGGCGCTGCGCTGGATCGTCGTCATCGGGGTTGCGTACCGCGCCCCTCGCCCGCACGCCGCGCATGCGCGACAATGGCGGCGGAGAAGGAACGCACATGTCGAAGAAAGACAAGAAGGATACCGAAAGCGGCGGCACCATCGCGCTCAACAAGCGCGCCCGCCACGAATATCACCTGATCGAACGCTACGAGGCCGGCCTCGCCCTGCAGGGCTGGGAGGTCAAGGCCATCCGCGCCGGCCGCGCCAACATCGGCGAAAGCTATGCCATCGTGCGCGGTGGCGAGTTGTACCTGTTCGGCGCCCGGATCACTCCGCTGATCACCGCATCCACCCACGTGGTGGCCGACGACCGCCGCACCCGCAAGCTGCTGATGCACAGGCACGAGATCGACAAGCTGGTCGGCAAGGTCGAGCGCGAGGGCTACACCCTCATCCCGACCGCGATGTATTGGAAGCGCAACAGGATCAAGCTCGAACTGGCGCTGGCCAAAGGCAAGCAGGCGCACGACAAGCGCGCCGCCAGCAAGGAGCGCGACTGGCAGCGAGAAAAGGCGCGGGTGATGCGCAAGCACAATCCCGACGCCTGAGGGCCGGGACTCGGGGCTCGGGGAAAGGCC
>JBEQAM010000134.1:0-5866 GCA_041640375.1 Rehaibacterium sp.
CGGCCGTGGCGCTCGACCCCTTCGACTTCCGCGATGCCGCCGAAGAGGCGCGCTTCCGCGCGCTCGCCCACGAGCTGCGTTGTGTGATGTGCCAGAACCAGTCGCTGGCCGACTCCAACGCGCAGATCGCCCAGGACCTGCGCAGGCAGGTGCTCACGCTGATGCGCGAGGGCAAGAGCGACGAGGAGATCAAGCGCTTCCTGGTCGACCGCTACAGCGAATTCGTGCTGTACAGGCCGCCGGTGACGCCAGCCACCTGGCTGCTGTGGTTCGGCCCGGCGCTGGTGCTGCTCGGCGGCATCGTCGCGGTGACGACCATCGTCCGCCGCCGTGCAAAACAATTGCCGCCGCCGGCGCCGGCTGGCGACGAACAGGAGTGGTGACCCGATGACCGGATTCATCCTGGGCGCGCTCGCGCTGACCGCGCTGACGCTGGCCTTTCTGCTGCCGCCGCTGTGGCGCAGCGCGCGCCCGCTGGCGATCGCGCTGGCGCTGCTGGTGCCGGCGGCCGGCGTCGGCCTGTACCTGGGCTACGGTACGCCGGCCGCGTTGCAGCCGCAGGCCGAGGTCGCCCCATCGCTGGAAGAAGCCGTCGACCGTCTCGCCGCGCATCTGGCCGACAACCCCGAGGACCTGCAGGGCTGGGCCCTGCTCGGTCGCAGCCGCAAGGCACAGGAGCGCTTCGCCGAGGCGCGTGAGGCCTTCGCCCGCGCCCACGCGCTGGCGCCCGACGATGCCGACCTGATGGTCGAATACGCCGAGGCCATCACCCTCGCGGGCACGACCCGCATGATCGAAGGCGAGGCGCTCGCGCTGCTCGAACGCGCCCTCGCCGCCGATCCGCGGCAGCAGCGCGCATTGTGGTTCCTCGGCATCCATCACGTGCAGCACGGGCGTCCGTTCGAGGCAGTCGAAACCTGGGAGCGCCTGCTGCCGCTGGTCCCCGAGCGCACCCGCCCGGCACTGATCGCGCAAATCAACGAGGTGCGCCAGCAGGCGGGCCTGCCGGCCATCGAGGACGCCACGCCCGACGCCGTGCTGCATCTCACCGTCGACATCGACCCGGCCCTGCGCGGCCATCTGCGGCCGGGCGACACGCTCTACGTGATGGCCCGCCAGCCGAACGGCGCGAACATGCCGCTGGCGGTCAAGCGCCTGCCCGCCACCGGTTTCCCGCTGCGGGTGAGCCTGGGCGACGGCGACAGTCCGATGCCCACGCTCAAGCTGTCCGAGCAGGCGCAGGTGCGTCTGATCGCCCGCATCTCGCATTCGGGTGATGCCGCCGCACGCCCCGGCGATCTCGAGGCCGCGCCGCTCGACGTGACGCTGGCCGAAGGCACGGACCACGCGCTGCGGATCGATCGCGTCGTCGAGTGATCGCACGCACCTGCCGCTGCCCAAGCGCAAGGCAACGGCACGCCCGGAGAACCACTGGACCAGCCAAGGCGATGGCGGGGGCTGACCGCGAGTCGCTCCGTTTCCTACGCCGTTCTTTTCCCGCTCCATGCGTGCTTTAAGCTCTGCCCGTTCCGTCCGCCGCCACCCGACGATGACCGAATACATCCCGCCCGGTACCCGCTTCCACGCCCTGCCCTCGCCGTTCCCGATGAAGCGCGGCGGCGCCCTGCACGGCGCGCGGATGGCTTACGAGACCTGGGGCGAGCTGAATGCCGCGCGCGACAACGCCATCCTCATCCTCACCGGCCTGTCGCCGAACGCGCATGCCGCCGCCAACGCCGGCAACCCCGCGCCGGGCTGGTGGGAGGAGATGCTCGGTCCCGGCAAGCCGATCGACAGCGACCGCTGGTTCGTGGTCTGCGTCAACTCGCTCGGCAGCTGCAAGGGCTCGACCGGGCCGGCCTCGATCGACCCGGCCAGCGGCGAACCCTACCGGCTCGACTTCCCCGCGCTCTCGATCGAGGACGGCGCCAATGCCGCCTTCGAAGTCGTGCGCGGGTTGGGCATCGAGCGGCTGGCCTGCCTGATCGGCTGCTCGATGGGTGGCATGACCGCGCTGGCCTACCTGCTGCTGCACCCCGGCAGTGCGCGCAGCCATATCAACATCTCCGGCAGCGCCCGCGCGCTGCCGTTCTCGATCGCCATCCGCTCGCTGCAGCGCGAGGCGATCCGCCTGGACCCGTACTGGAACCACGGCCGCTACGACGACACCCACTACCCCGAGAACGGCATGCGCATGGCGCGCAAGCTCGGCGTGGTCACCTACCGCTCGGCCCTGGAATGGTCCGGCCGCTTCGGGCGGGTGCGGCTGGACAGCGACCGCCGCGACGGCGACGACCCGTTCGGCCTGGAGTTCGAGGTCGAGAGCTACCTCGAAGGCCACGCGCGCCGCTTCGTGCGCCAGTTCGACCCCAACTGCTACCTCTACCTCAGCCGCTCGATGGACTGGTTCGACGTGGCCGAGTACGCCCCCGCGCGCGGCCCGGACGAAGTGCTGCAGGCGCTCGCGCGGATCAGGCTCGACAAATCGCTCGCGATCGGCGTGGAAACCGACATCCTGTTCCCGCTGCAGCAGCAGGAGGAGATCGCCGAAGGCCTGCGCCTGGGCGGCGCCGACAGCCGCTTCGCCCCGCTGCCCTCGCCGCAGGGCCACGATGCCTTCCTGGTCGACATCCCGCGCTTCGGCGCACAGATCGGCGGATTCCTCGACGCGCTGCGTCTCCCCTCCCGGTAAGTGCGGTGCAGGCCGCGACCCCTGCGCTTGGCGAGCGACCCGGTTGCCGGCGGCGGCTCACGCCGCTCCTGCAGCCGTCGGCGCGGCTGGTAAGATCGGCACACACGACTCGTCACGAACCGCCATGCTCACGCTGGATTTCCCCGGCAGCCGCAAGCTGATCGACGCCATCGACGCGGCCGTCGCCGCCCCCGACGACCAGGCCGTCACCGATGCCCTGCGCAAGAGTCTGTGCCGGTTGATCCGCGACCCGGAGGTACGCCTGCCCGACTGTGTGCTCGATGCCGTCCCCGACCACTACGCCCGCCGCGAACTCTACGTCAGCGACCAGTACGGCTATTGCGTGGTCGCCATGACCTGGGGCCCCGGCCAGGGCACACCGATCCACGACCACGCCGGCATGTGGTGCGTCGAGGGCGTCTGGCACGGCCAGCTCGAGATCACCCAGTACGAGTGCCTGTGCGACGAAGGCGAATGCTGCCGCTTCCGTCCGGTCGGCACGCTCACCGCCGGCCCCGGCTCGGCCGGCAGCCTGATCCCGCCGCACGAGTACCACACCATCCGCAACCCCAGCGACGAGGCGGTAGCCGTGTCGCTGCACATCTACAAGCGGCAGATGACCTGCTGCTCGGTCTTCCAGCCGCTGGGCGAGGACCGCTACGCGCGCGCCACGCGGCAGCTGTGCCTGGACAAGCTGGGCTGAGGGCAAGGGTCCGGAGCTCGGCAAAATGCGCCAGACCACCGCCATGCCCCTGCCCGCGTAGGCTATACTTCGCGCCCCCGCTGCCGGCGTGGCGGAATCGGTAGACGCAGCGGACTCAAAATCCGCCGATGGCGACATCGTGAGAGTTCGAGTCTCTCCGCCGGCACCAGCCAAACAGCCGCGACGACCCGCGCCCCGGCGCGGGTCGTCGTTTGTGCCGGGTTCACAGCGGCCAGACCAGCAACAGCATGGGCAGTGCCACGGCGATCACCAGCAGATCCAACGGCAGACCCATGCGCCAATAATCGCCGAAGCGGAAACCGCCCGGGCCGAGAATCAGCGTGTTGTTCTGATGGCCGATCGGCGTGAGGAAGGCGCAGGAGGCGCCAATCGCCACCGCCATCAGGAACGTATCGGGGTTCACGCCCAACTGCATCGCTGCGCCCAAGCCGATCGGCGCCATCACCGCTGCGGTGGCGGCGTTGTTCATCAGGTCGGTCAGTAGCATCGTGGTGACCAGGATCACCGCCAGTCCCAGCACCGGGTCGCCCTGGGCGAGGTTGTCGAGCAGAAAGCGCGCGACCAGGTCGGCCGCCCCCGTGCCCTGCATCGCGCCGGCCACCGGAAGCAGGGCCGCCAGGAGCACGACCACCGGCCAGTCCACCGCTTCGTAGACCGCGCGCGGCGGCACCGTGCGCAGAGCCATCGAAGCCAGGACGCCGGCGAGGAAAGCGACCGCGGGCGGCAACAGCCCGATCGCCGCCACGCTCACGGCCGACAGCATCACCAGGGTCGCCAGGAGAGCCTGCCGTTTGTCCGGGATACGCAGCTCACGCGCTGCCAGTGGTACGCAGCCGGCATTGTTGGCGAACTCGGACAGCGCTTCCGGCGGTCCCTGCATCAGCAGCACGTCGCCCGGCTCGATCCTCAGCGTGCGCAGACGCGCCATCGAGCGCTGTCCCTGGCGCGACACCGCCAGCAGGTTGATGCCGTAACGGGTCCGCAGCAGCAGGTCGCTGGCCGAGCGCCCGACGATGTCCGAGGCCGGCAGCACCGCCAGTTCAGTGAGCACGATCTCGTCCGCCGCGCCGGAGGAGCGCTCGGGCTTGCTCCCGCCTGCGTCCTGCGGCGGTTCGTCCTGGTCGCGGCCGCCCGCTCCCCGCGACTCCGCCTTGTCGCGGCCATCCCGCGTCCGTCCGCCCGTTTCCGGCTTCACGGGCAACTGGCGCTTGTCCTCTTCCAGCTTCAGTCCCAGTCGCGAGAGCACGCTCGCGAGCGCCTCGACGTCGGCCTCGATCACCAGGATGTCGCCGGCGCGGATCACCCGGCTCGGTCGCGGCGCGCTTACCCGTACATCATTGCGAACCATGCCGAGCACCTGGGCATCGGCCTCGTCCAGGATCGCCTCGATCTCGCGCAGGCGTTTGCCGTCCGCTTCGCAGTCCTCGGTCACACGCACTTCGGTGATGTAGGCGCCGGTCTCGAAGCCGGCCACGCCGGCACGCCGCCGCATCGGCACCAGCCTCCAGCCGATCAGGGCGATGAACGCCACTCCCACCAGCGTCAGCGGCACGCCCACCCAGGCGAAATCGAACATGGCAAAGCCGCCCATCTCCTCCTGGTCCCGGCGAAAACCGGAGACGATCAGGTTCGGCGGCGTGCCGATCAGGGTGGTGGTGCCTCCGAGGATCGAGCCGAAGGCCAGTGGCATGAGCACCTTGCCAGGGGGCAGGTCGAGCCGGTCGGCAAGCTGGATCGCCACCGGCATCAGCAGCGCCAGGGCTCCGACGTTGTTCATGAACCCCGACAGCACCGCCGCCAGCATGGCCAGGGTGGCGATGCCCAGTGTCGGTCCGGCCTTGGCCGGCAATACCCGGCGGGTGAGCGCATCCACGGCCCCCGAAGTCTGCAGGCCGCGGCTGAGCACCAGCACGCAGGCCACCGTGATCACCGCCGGATGACCGAAGCCGGCGAAGGCCTCGGCAGGCTGCACCAACCCGGCCAGCACGCAGCCCAGCAGTGCGGCCGCCGCGACCATGTCGTGACGCCAACGCCCCCACAGGAACATCGCCACCGTCGCCAGCAGGATGGCGAGGATCAGGACCTGCTCCGCCGTCATGCACACGCCTCCCCTTGACCGGGCGTGCCTACAGACTAACGCCATCATCGCAGGCAGTCCGCACACAGCCGCCGGTGTGCGGCATCCGCCCGCGCAGGCCCCGCGACCGCCGCGCGCTTCAGCGCTGCTGTGCCGCCTGGGCCAGCAACGCCGCCCCCACCCGCTCCAGCGTCGGCATCAGCTCGGCGCGCACGCCGACCGGCAGCCGGCCCAGCAGCGTCGGCAAGCCGAACGGAGGCGCGGGCAGCGGGTCGCCGCGCCAGCCGAACGCCACCAGGTTGCTCATCGCCCGCTCGCTCATGACCAGCAGCCGCTCGCCGAAGCTGCGGCGCAGGCGTTCGACGTGGCGCCC
>JBEQAM010000135.1:0-5858 GCA_041640375.1 Rehaibacterium sp.
GCGACGTCGATGCGTTCAATGCCGCGCAGGTCGATGATCTCGATGTGGCGCAGGCCGGCATCGTGCAGCGGGAAGGCGGCGACGCGCTCGCGGTCGAGCGCGCCGTCCAGCCTGAGCACAGCCTCGGAAGTCACTGGGCGTCCCTGATCTGGATGCGCCCGGCGCGCAGGTCCTCGGTGACCTGGGCGATGCCGCGCTGACGCAGCGGCTCGTCGAACTGGGTGCGGTAGGTCTGCACGTAGGAGATGCCCTCGACGATCACGTCGAACACCTTCCAGTCGTCGCCGCGCTTGCGGAACAGGTATTGCACCGGCACCGGGGCGCCGGAGGCACGCAGCACCTCGGTGTTCACCCGCACGATCTGGCCATCGCGCAATGGCTGTTCGCCGGTGATACGGACGCGGGTCTTGTCGGGATCGATCTCCAGCAGGGCGCGGCCATAGCGGTGCAGCAGGTTGTCCGCCAGCGCGCGGGCGAAGGCGTCCACTTCGGCATCGCTGGCACGGCGGCCGTGCAGGCCGAGCACCATGCGGGCCGAGTAGTTCTGGTCGAGGACTTCGCCGAGCGTGTTGCGGATGAACTCCTGCAGTGCCGAGTCATCGGCGTTGAACTCGTCGCGGCGTTCCTTGATGCCGGCCAGGACGGCCGCGGTGGTCTGCTCGATGACCAGTTTGGGGCGCGGGCCGGCGACGGCGGTGCCGACGACCAGCATCAGCGTGGCGGCCGCGAGCAGTCGCAGCAGGGGGGCGGGAAACATGACGGAAACTCCTTCGGTTTCTTCCGTGCTCATTCATCCGTCGCCGGGGCGCTCTCGTCGCCGCCGCCGAACAGGTATTTGCCGATCAGCTGTTCCAGAACCACTGCCGACTGGGTCAGGACGATCTCGTCACCGTCGCGCAGCGGTTCCGGGTCGCCGCCCGGGGCGAGCGCAACATAGCGCTCGCCGAGCAAACCGCTGGTGAACACGGCGGCGGAGGTGTCGGCCGGGATGTCCGAGTAGGCGGCGTTGATCTTCAGGGTCAGCACCGCCTCGAAGGTCTGCGGATCGAGCTGGATGCGGCTGATCTCGCCGACCGTCACGCCGCCGATCTTGACCGGGGCGCGCACGCGCAGCTCGCCGATGTTGCTGAAGCGGGCGGTGACGCTGTAGCTGCCGCCGCCCAGGCCGGTTTTGCCGTTGGTCGAGGCGAAGGCCAGCACCAGCAGGGTGGCGAAGGAGAGCAGCAGGAACAGCCCCACCGCGAGTTCGAATCGGTTGCCGGAACGGTTCATGGTCAGAACAGCATCGCGCTCAGGATGAAGTTGGAGACGAGCACCAGCAGCGAGCCGTTCACCACCGCGCGGGTGGTGGCGACCGAGGTGCCCTCGATGGTGGGCTCGGTGTGATAGCCGACATGGGTCGCCATCAGTGCGGCGACCAGGCCGAACACCACGCACTTGAGGAAGGCGCCGAGGAAGTCGTCGACCAGGTCGATGCTCTCGCGCAGCGCCGACCAGAAGTAGCCGGCATCCAGACCCAGCACCCAGACCGCCTCGAAGTAGCCGGCGGCGATGGCGAAACTGCAGAAGAATGCACACAGCAGCGGTACGCCCAGCACCGCCGCCCAGAAACGCGGCACCACGACCTTGGCGACCGGGTCGATCGCCATCAGCGACAGCGCCGGGATCTGGTCGGTGGCGCGCATCAGGCCGAGTTCGGCGGCCATCGAGGAGCCGGCGCGGCCGATGAACAGCAGCGCCGTCAGCACCGGCCCCAGCTCGCGGTACAGCGACAGGCCGAGCAGGGTGCCGAGCGAGTTGGTGGCGCCGAAGGTGCTGAGCGTACGGTAGCCCTGCAGGGTCATCACCAGGCCGACGAAGGCCCCGCCGACCGCGATGATCGGCAGCGATCGCACCGCCACCGCATGGAGCTGGGTGACGATGTCACGCAGCAGATCGCGGCGTGGGTAGCTGGCGCGCAGGATGGTGACCAGGAACAGGCCGGATTCGCCGATGGCGGACAGGGCGCGGGCGGCAGGCATGGTCAGCCTCCCATCGCCGTGAGGCGTTCACGGCCGGCGTCGAAGGGGATCGGGCCGTCCGGTTCGCCGGCCATGAACTGGTGCAGCAGCGGGTCCTCGGTGGCCTCCAGCTCGGCCGGCGTGCCATCGAAGGCGATGCCGTTGTTGGCGACCACGACCACCCGGTCGGCGATCGGCAGGCATTCGAGCATGTGGTGGGTCACCACCAGGCTGGTCAGTCCGAGCATGTCGTTGAGGCGTTTGATCAGGCTCACGATCACGCCAGTCGCAATCGGGTCCAGGCCGGTCAGCGGTTCATCGTAGATCATCAGTGGTGGATCCAGCGCCAGCGCGCGCGCCAACGCCACGCGGCGCGCCATGCCGCCGGACAGCTCGCGCGGGTACAGATCGATCGCCGAGCGCAGACCGACTGCATTGAGCTTGAGTTCGACGATGCGGCGGATCACCGCGCCAGGCAGCCGGGTGTGGTAACGCAGCGGCAGGGCGACGTTCTCACCGGCAGTCAGGTCCGAGAGCAGGCCGTTACCCTGCAGCAGCACGCCGATGCGTCGGCGCAGCGCCATCAACGCGCGCGGCCGTCCGGCCGGCACCGGCTCACCGAACACCGCGACCGTGCCCCTGGCAGGCGCCAGTTCGCCGGTGATGGCGTGCAGCAGCGTGGACTTGCCCGCGCCGCTGGGGCCGAGCACGGCCACCACGCTGCCGCGCGGAATGCACAGGCTGGCGCGGTCGAGAATGGTGCGGCCGCCGCGGACGATGCGCAGGTCGTCGATGCGGACGGCGGGAGTGGCGTCGGCGCTGTTCACGGTGGCGGTCCGGGTGGCGGGCATCAGTCGTCGTAGTCTTCGAGGTCGAAGAGGTAGTCGGGCAGTTCGTCCTCGCCATCGTTGATCAGGAAGCGACGGCGCTGCAGCCAGGCGTCGCGGATCAGGACGTAGTCGTCGGATGCGTCGCCGACGAAACCCTCGGCGACCAGCGCCTGGCCGCGCAGGTCCACCAGGTACAGCCCGGCAACCAGGATGCGGGTCTTCTCACGCTCGAAGTGGCGGAACGGGCCGAGCTGGGAGTCGCCGGCGTCGCCGAAGGCGTCGCGCACCGTGGTCGGACCGAGGAAGGGCAGCACGACGTAGCGCGAGTTACGCCAGCCCCAGGTCGCCATGGTCTGCCCCATGTCCTCGCGGCGGATGCGCAGGCCGGCGTCGCTAGCCGGGTCGAGCAGGCCGCCGAGGCCGAGCGTGGTGTTGATCGCGAAGCGCGCCATCGCGCTGCCGGCCTGCGCCGGCTTGCCCTGCAGCAGCTGATGCACGGCGGTGAACGGCTGGAACAGGTTGGTGAAGAAGTTGCCGATGCCGCGTCGCACCACCGGCGGGGTCAGGGTGGTGTAGACGGTCGCCAGCGGCCGCGCCACATAGCGGTCGACCCGCTGGTTGAAGGCATGCGTGCGGCGGTTGAAGCGCTCCCACGGGTCGGCGTCGAAGCTGCCGTTCTGGGACTCGCGGGCAGGCTCCTGCGGTTCCTCGGCGGAGAGTGCGGGTGCGCCAGCGAGCGCGAGGAGCAATGTCAGCGAGCGGAGGAGATGACTCATGCGTCCTGCAGCAATGTCCGGTCGGGGAGAAAAGGCGGCCAAGCCAACGGAATCGGGACGGTCTTGCGGCCAGCGCGGCCGCATGACCCTGCCCCGATGCGATGGCCGGAAAGCGCGCAGAGACAAGCATTTTGCCATAGCGCCCGCGCATTCCGGCGATGGCGACGGCCTGCCGACCGGGATGCTCTGTCCCGCACCGCCTGCCATCACGGGCCGATGATGCCCGGGCGAACGTGAAGCGCAGCTCTATCACGCTGTCGCAGGCATGCCACGGCCATCGCCGCGCGGGAGCCAGGGCGGCGGATGCTCAATACTCCGCTCGGAGTAGACGGGGCTTCGTGATGCCGCGGTCCCGGGCCGAGGTGGCCGCTGCCCGCCGGGGCGGCCGTTGGGCCGCATGCCGGGAATGGTCCCGGCGCATTCCCCCAAGGAGAACACCATGAAACGCATGCTGCTATGGGCGGCGCTGTGTTGCTGCGCCCTCGTCCTGCCGGCATCGGCCCAGGACAAGCGCAGCTACAGCGAGGGCCCGGTCATCGAAGTGACCTCGGTGAAGATCATGGACGGCCAGTTCGACAACTACATGACCTATCTGCAGAGTCAGTACAAGCGGGTCATGGAGGCGCAGAAGAAGGCAGGCATCATCCTGGGCTACAGCATCTATTCGGCGAACGCCCGTTTGCCGGACGAACCCGACCTGTATCTGGTGGTGACCTACCCCAACATGGCGGCCTTCGACGGCCTGCGCGACCGCGCCGAACCGGTGGCACAGGGCGTGACCGGCCAAACCGGCCCACAGGCGGCGGCAGCCTTCGCCGACCGCGGCAAGATGCGTCGGATCCTCGGCTCGGAACTGCTGCGCGAGCTGATACTGGATTAGGGAAGGTCCGAACAAGCCCATCCTGGACTGCCCATCCTGGACTGCCCATCCTGGACTCGTTCGGCCGCTGCGCGGCTACGAGCCCTGCGGGCTTCAGACTCGCCGAGTCCGGCGCATGCGCATGTCCGGACTCGGCTCCGCCGGATCGAGCACTCGCGCGCTTGATCCGCGGGCGCGACATCCTTGGCGTGCGGAGCCTCCGGCCTTGTTCAGAGGCTCCCTGGCAGCCGGGTGCCGGACGATCCCTCCCGCGCAGTCGCCCGCCACCGGTCGTTGCGCCGCTTGCCCCGGCTGGCATAACCTCGCCCGCGCGAAGGGGAGTTTCGGGGGAAATCCATGATTCGCGTTTTCCTTCTCGACGATCATGCGCTGGTCCGCACCGGCTTTCGCATGATCCTCGCGCAACAGGTCGATATGGAGGTGGTCGGCGAGGCGGCCAGCGGCGAGGAAGGTTTGCCGCTGATCCGCAAGCTCAGGCCCGACATCCTGCTCTGCGATCTGCATCTGCCCGGCGTGAGCGGCCTGGAAATCACCGAGCGGGTGGTGAAGGGTGGGTATGGTCCGCGCGTGATCATCGTGTCCGTGCAGGAGGACGGCCCGATGCCGCGTCGACTGATCGAGGCCGGCGCATCCGGCTATCTCGGCAAGGGCTGCGAGGCGAACGAATTGCTGCGCGCGATTCGCGACGTACATGCCGGCAAGCGGTACCTCGCCGGCGGGCTGGCGCAGAAGCTGGCCTTCGGTGCGCTCGCCGGCGACCAGTCGCCGTTCGACCGGCTTTCGCCGCGCGAGCTGGAGGTGGCGATGATGCTCAGTCAGGGCAAGCGGATGGAGGACATCGCCCGTCATCTGAGTCTGAGCGCCAAGACCGTGGCCACGCACAAATACCGGCTGTTCGAGAAGCTCGGCATCGGCGATGTGGTCGCGCTGGCGCGCCTGGCCGGCCAGTATGGGCTGATCGACGCCGCGACCGGCTGAGCGCAACGGAAACGGGCGCCCGGGAGCGCCCGTTCCGCATTCCGCTGTCGCGGCGCCATCAGCCGGTCGATTTGCTCTCCTCGCCGGCGGCGGCCTCGCCGCCGGCGCGCGCTCCGTCCGCCGGAGCCGTGTCGCTGGCTGGCGCGGATGTTTTCTCGGCTGGCGGGCGGTTGGCGGTTTCGATCGTGGCCGGGCTTTCGTTCCCGGGCGACGACGGGCGCGGGGGGGCAACCGGCGTGGGCATTGGGGGCGGCGCATGGATCGCCGCGGCGACGGCGGTGGACAGCGGGATCACCAGCGGTGGCTGACGGACCGGCGGCTCCGGGGGGATGATCCGGGCGGCCGGCCTGGGAGCGGGCTTGGCGATTTCAGGCGATCCCTTTCGATTTGGACA
>JBEQAM010000136.1:0-5848 GCA_041640375.1 Rehaibacterium sp.
AGCGCGAATGGCGCGGCCGGCCGTACCAGACCCGCATGAAGGCGCTGTGCGAGGGGCTGGCCGAGCTCGGCCTGTGGACGCGCCTGCACTACGTCTACCCCTACCCGCACGTCGACGAGATCATCCCATTGATGGCCGACGGCAAACTGCTGCCGTACCTGGACATCCCCCTCCAGCACGCCAGCCCGCGCATCCTCAGGCTGATGAAGCGCCCCGGCGCGGTCGACGAGACGCTCGAACGCATCGCGCGCTGGCGCGCGATCTGCCCGGACCTCACGCTGCGCTCGACCTTCATCGTCGGCTTTCCCGGCGAGACCGAGAAAGAGTTCGAGGAGCTGCTCGACTTCCTCGAAGAGGCGCAGCTCGACCGCGTCGGCGCCTTCGCCTATTCGCCGGTCGAGGGCGCGGCGGCCAACGCGCTGCCCGACCCGGTGCCCGAAGCGGTCAAGCAGGAGCGGCTGGCGCGCTTCATGCAGCGCCAGGCCGAGATCAGCGCCGGGAAACTCGAGGCCAAGGTCGGCACGGTGCAGACCGTGCTGGTCGACGCCATCGACGGCGAGCTGGCGATCGCGCGCTCCAAGGCCGACGCCCCCGAGATCGACGGTACCGTGCAGATCCAGGACGGCGCCGCCGCCGGTCTCCGGCCGGGCCAGTTCGCCGACGTGACGATCATGGGCAGCGACGAGCACGACTTGTTCGCGCTGGTCGATCCCGGCGAGCAAACGGACTGATGCCGGGCTGGCCTGGTGCGGACGGCTCCGTCGCATCCGCGCCGTCGATTGCCGGCATCACGCGATGCCATGGCCCATCGTCCGTGCGGCGCCGACCGGGCAGGCGATGGGCCGTATCCGAAGCTGGTTTAGACTCTGGCGCGAAATCCCCAGCGGAGGAGTCGTCATGAGTACCGGGAACGGTTCGCGCAAGCAGTGGTGGGTGAAGGTGCTGGTCGCCGTCGTGATCGTGTTCGCCATCGGCTGGTGGACGGGGCGCGCCGGGCCGCAGACGCGTGTCGGCGAGCTGACCGCGGAACTTGCGGCCGTCCAGGCCCGTGCCGAGACCGCCGAGGCCGAGAATGCGCGCGCGCTGGCCCGGATCGGCCTGCTGCAGACCCAGTTGCAGCTGATGCAGGCCGCCATCGAGCTCGACCAGCGCAACTTCGGCATCGCCAACCGGCAGGTCGTCGCAGCCCGCGAGGCCTTGGCCGGCGTCGACATCGACGTGCTCGGGCTGGATGCGGAGCAGGTACAGGCGCTCAAGGCCGCACTGGCCGACACCGATCTGACCGTGGCGACCGACCTGGCCGCGCAGCGGCAGGTGCTGGTCGAGCTGATCGCCAGGGTGCAGGCCCTGCTGCCGTCGGACTGACCGTCCGGCTCAGTCCGTGTCCGGCGGTTCGTAGCTGATCGAGACCACCACGAACTGCGCGACGCCGCCGGGCAACTGCGCCTCGAACACGTCGTCGACGCGTTTTTTCAGCGCTGCGCGCGCCAGCGGCGAGTCCACGCTGATCCAGCCGCGCGCGCCGTCGCTTTCGTCCGGGCCGACGATGCGGTAGCGCGCGATCTCGCCGCTGTCGGCGTTCTCCAGCTCGAACCAGGCGCCGAAGAAGATCGCCGACGGGTCGGCCGGGCGGCCTTCGGCGACCTTGAGCCTCTCCAGCCGCTTGCTCAGGTAACGCACGCGGCGGTCGATCTCGCCGAGCTGCTTCTTGCGGTAGGTGTACTCGGCGTTCTCCGAGCGGTCGCCCTCGGCGGCGGCGGCGGCGAGCGCCTTGACCACCTCGGGGCGCCGCACGCGCCACAGTTCGTCGAGCTCGGCGCGTAGCCGCTCGAAGCCCTGGCGGGTGATGATCGGGGTGGAGGCGGGGGCAGGGGGGCGCCAGCGCGACATGTTCGAAATCCTGTGCGGCCGCCCCGCGCGCAGCGGGTCGGCCCGTCGCTCATCGTGCTCAGCCGGCCTGCATGGCCTGGATGTACTCCAGCGGCGCGCCCGGGCCGATCGGCAGGTCCAGCGCCAGCCAGATCGAGAACAGCACCGTCCAGCCGATCAGGAACACGATGGAGTAGGGCAGCATCACCGCCACCAGCGTGCCGATGCCAGCCTTGGGTTCGTAGCGCTGGAAGAAGGCGATGATCAGCGCGAAGTAGCTCATCATCGGCGAGATGATGTTGGTCACGCTGTCGCCGATGCGGTAGCCCAGCTGGGTGATCTCCGGCGAGTAGCCCAGCAGCATGAACATCGGCACGAACACCGGCGCCATCAATGCCCACTTGGCCGAGGCCGAGCCCATGAACAGGTTGGCGGTGGCAGTGAGCAGGATGAAGCCCATGAAGAGCGGAATCGCCGGCATGTTGAGCGCCTTCAGGAAGCTCGCGCCCTCGACCGCGAAGATCAGCCCGAGCTGGGTCCAGTTGAAGAACGCCACGAACTGCGCGGCGAAGAACACCAGCACCAGGTAACCGCCCAGCGTGGCCATGCTCTGGCTCATGCCCTTGATGACGTCCTCGTCGCTCTTCACCGTGCCGGCGCCGATGCCGTAGGCGATGCCCGCGACCACGCCGTAGGCGAAGATGATCGCCACGATGCCCTTCAGGAAGGGCGAGTTGAGCAGGTCGCCGGTCTCGCGGTCACGCAGGAAGCCGTCGGCGGGCACCGTGCCCCACAGGATCAGCGCGGTCAGCGCCAGCGAGGCGACCAGCGCATACAGCAGGCCGCGCTTCTCGGCCGCGCTCATCGGCTCGATCTCCTCGTCGCTGCTGCGGGTGGCGGCGTCCGGGAAACGTTTGGCGACGATGGCTTCGGTGACGAACCAGCCCAGCGCAGTGACCGCGAAGGTCGACACGAACATGAAGTAGTAATTGGCCGCCGGGCTGACCGTGTAGTCGTGGTCGAGGATGCGCGCGGCCTCCTGCGACAGGCCGGCCAGCAGCGGGTCGATGGTGCCCAGCAGCAGGTTGGCCGAATAGCCGCCGGACACGCCGGCGAAGGCGGCGGCCATGCCCAGGATCGGGTGACGGCCGGCGGCCTGGAAGATCAGCCCGGCCAGCGGCACCAGCAGTACATAGCCGATCTCGCTGGCCATGTTCGACATCACGCCGGCGAACACCAGGATCGGCGTGAGCAGGTAGCGCGGGGCGGCCAGCACCAGTTGCCGCAGCGCCGCGCCGATCAGGCCGGAGTGCTCGGCCACACCGATGCCGATCAGCGACACCAGCACCGTGCCCAGCGGGGCGAAGCCGGTGAAGTTGGTGATCAGGCCGGTGAGGATGCGGTGCAGGCCGTCGATGCTGAGCAGGTTGACCGGGCGGATCTCCGCGCCGGTGACCGGGTGGTTCACCATCAGGGTGAACTGCGAGGCGATCCAGGACAGCACGATCACCGTCAGCGCCAGGATCGCGAACAGCGTCGCCGGATGCGGCAGGGCGTTGCCGCCCTTCTCGACGATGTTGAGGAAACGGTCGATCGCGGAGCGCTTGACGGGCGTGGCGGGCAGGTCGGACATCGGTTCAGGCTCTTGAATACAGGGCGCACGGGTGACCCGAAGCGGCCGAATATACCCGAGGGTGGCCGCAGCCGCTTACCGCCACCCATAATCTACCCACTCTGCCGGCCCAAGGAGCGACCGCATGAGCGCCGCGTTATGGATGATTCTGGCCGTGCCGTTGGCCTGGGGCGTGCTGGTCTACAACCGTCTGGTCCGGCTGCGCAACCAGGTGCGCGCCGGCTGGAGCGACATCGACGTGCAGCTCACCCGCCGGCACGATCTGGTGCCGCTGCTGGTCGAAGCCGTGCGCGCTTACGCCGGCCACGAGCGGGCGCTGCTCGAGAGCGTGACCGCGCTGCGCGCGCAGGCCGTGGCCACCGGGCGGCCGGCGCGGCTGGCCGAGGTGGAGGGCGCGCTGGAACAGGCGCTGGGGCGGTTGTTCGCGCTGCGCGAGGCCTATCCCGAGCTCAAGGCCAGCGACAACTTCCTCCGGCTCCAGGCCGATCTGGTCGAGGTCGAGGATCATTTGCAATACGCGCGACGCTTCTACAACGGCGCGGTGCGCGCCTACAACGACGCCATCCAGCGTTTCCCCGACCTGCTGCTGGCGCGGGTCTTCGGTTTCGTGATGGCCGAGTTCTATCGCGCGGCGGACGCCGAGCGCCCCGCGCCGACGGTCGGGATGGCGCGATGAGTCGCTGGCTGGCGCTGCTGGCATCGCTGTTTGCGCTGCCGGCCGTGGCGCAGGAGCGCATCCTGTCCTTCCACAGCGACATCCACATCCAGGCCGATGGCGCGATGGAGGTCAGTGAGACCCTCGTCGTGCGCGCGGAAGGCCGCAGCATCCGGCGCGGCATCTACCGCGACTTTCCGACCCGTTACCGCGACCGCTTCGGCAATCGCGTCGTGGTCGATTTCGAGCCGCTGGAAGTGCTGCGCGACGGCCGGCCCGAGCCATGGTTCACCGAGCGGATGGCCAATGGCGTGCGGCTGAACACCGGCAGCGACGCGTTCCTGCCGGTGCCGGCCGACATCACCTATACCCTGCGCTACCGGACCACACGCCAGCTTGGCTTCTTCGCCGGACACGACGAGCTGTACTGGAACGTCAACGGCCACGGCTGGGACTTGGCCATCGAACGGCTTTCCGCCGAAGTGCGCCTGCCGGCGGCGGTGCCGGCCGCGCAGCTCGACGTCGAGGCCTATACCGGTGTTCACGGCGCGAGCGGACGCGATTACGTGGCGGAAGTCGAGGACGGCGTGGCGCGCTGGCGGGCGACGCGCCCGCTGGGCGCGCGCGAGGGGCTGACGCTGGTGCTGGCCTTTCCCAAGGGTGTGGTGTCCGCGCCGACCCGCAGCGAGCGCCTGCGCTGGCTGCTCTACGACAACCGCGGCGTGCTGGTGGCACTGGTGGGGTTCGTCCTGCTGTTGGCCTTTTACCTGTGGCGCTGGCACCGGCATGGTCGCGATCCGGCGCCCGGCCCGGTGTTTGCGCAGTATGCGCCGCCGGAGGGCAAGACACCGGGCGGGCTGCGCTTTCTGCGCCGGATGGCCTACGACGACCGCTGCTTCGCTGCCGACCTGGTCGACATGGCCGTGCGCGGCTACCTGCGCATCGAGCGCGACGAGGGCGTGCTCGCGGACCGCTGGAGGCTGTCGCGGCTGCCGGGCGCCGAGGCCGCCCGGCTCGGCGACAGCCAGCGCGCGATCGCCGCCAGACTGTTCCGCAAGGGCGATACCGTGGAACTGACGAGCGGCAACGCCAGCGACATCGGCGGCGCCCGCAGCGAACAGCTCAAGGCGCTGATACGGCACTACAAACCGCACTACTTCGTCGGCAACGGCGGCACGCTGGTGCTCGGGCTGCTGTTCTCGGTGGCCTACGGCCTCGCAGCGCTGGTGGTCGCCCGCGGCGATGGCCTCGCGGCGATTGCCGTGTTGCTCGGCCTGTCGGCGGTGGCGCACGCGGTGTTCACTTACCTGATGCGTGCGCCAACCGCCGAGGGGCGGCGCCTGCTGGATCGGGTCGAGGGCCTGCGTCTGTATCTGGGGGTGGCCGAGCGCGACGAACTCCAGGCGCTGCCCGGTCCGGGCGCGCCGCCGCAGCTGGATGCGGCGCGCTACGAGGCCCTGCTGCCCTACGCGCTGGCGCTGGATGTGGAGGAGGCCTGGACGCGCAAGTTCACCCTTGCCGTCGGCGCCGCCGCGGCGCTCGGGGCCGCGGGCGCGGCGGTCGCCACGCCGAGGCTGAGACATAGGGCGATCAGGGCATGTTTCATCTCGGGCCTTTCCAATCCTGGCTTGATTTCAAGGCGAGGCTGAGCGGCGGCCCGGCCCCGGTTGGGTCGGCGGCGAATTCGCCGC
>JBEQAM010000137.1:0-5805 GCA_041640375.1 Rehaibacterium sp.
ATCCAGGCCGGGCCACTGCTCGCGTACCGCACTGGCCGCCCGCAGGTAGTCGCGGCAGGCCGGGTGGCGGGCGACGAATTCGTCGATCAGGCCGATGCCGATGGCGATCAGGGCCTCGCCCTGCGGGCGCACGGCATCGGGCCCGGCGCCGGTCTGCAGCGCGGCGACCAGCGCGCGGGCCTGTGTCTCGTAGGCCGTCAGCGCCTGCTGGCCGGGTTCGGACCAGGAAGGGGACGGGCCGTGGGTTTCCGCCGTCGCGGCCGGCGGTGCGCTCAGACAGCCGGCGACCAGGAGGAGGAGGCTGGACAGGATCGTGCGCATGGTGGCGTGGCGGGAGTCGGGGAGCGCATATCATATGCGAACGATTCTCGTTTGCAAAAGTGGCCGGCCGGCTGCGCCGATCGGCGACAATGCCGCTCGATTCCTCCGCCGACGGACCGTGTCGAACCCATGCGCGACCCCATGCTCGAAACCATCGAAACGCAAACCGGCCCCGACCCACGCTGGACCATCCTGTGGCTGCACGGCCTCGGCGCCGACGGTCATGACTTCGCGCCGATCGTGCCCGAGCTGGTGCGGCCGGGCTGGCCGGCGCTGCGCTTCGTGTTCCCGCATGCGCCGGTGCGGCCGATCACCATCAACGGCGGGATGCGGATGCGCGGCTGGTACGACATCACCAGCCTGGATTTCGCGCAGCGACAGGAGGACGAGGCCGGCATCCGTGATTCGATGGCGCGCGTCGAGGCGCTGATCGCGCGCGAGGCCGAGCGCGGCGTGCCGCCCGCGCGGCTGATCCTGGCCGGCTTCTCGCAGGGCGGCGCGATCGCGTTGGCGCTCGGCCTGCGTCGCCGCGAACCGCTGGCCGGGCTGGTCGCCCTCTCCACCTATCTGCCGCTGGGTGCGAGCCTCGCCGAGGAAAGCACGGCGGCTGGCATCGCCACGCCGATCTTCATGGCGCACGGCCGGCTGGACCCGGTGATCCCGGAGTCGCTCGGCCTGGCCAGCCGCGACGCACTGCGCGGGCTGGGCGCCCATGTCGACTGGCACGCCTACCCGATGCCGCATGCGGTCTGCGCCGAGGAGATCGCCGCGCTCGGCGACTGGCTGGGCGTGCGTTTCGCACAGGGCTGAGAGCCTGCGCCGGATCGCTCCCGACCACGACCGCCGCCGGACGCCCGTGGCGACCAGTCGCCACGGGAAATTCCGAGCCCTCCGGCGCATCGGGCCCGCCGCATGTCAGGTGGCGGACTCCGCCGCGGACGCCGGGCAGAGATCGCGCGACCGCAGACGAATTTTTCGCGGCCGCCGAGTCTGCGACATACTCGCCGCATGCCCACGCCCCGGATCTGGCTGCCCGACTTCTGCCGTCTGCCGCGCCTGGCCGCCGTGCTCGGCGTCGCCCAGCTGGTGGTGCTGGTGCTGGCGCTGGCGCCGGGCGAAGCCGGTCGCTGGTCGCCGCAGCGGTTCGCGGTTGCCAGCGTGTTCGCCTGGTGGATCGCGCTGACCAGCGCGGTGCTGCTGTGCAAGCTGCGCGCGCCGCTGGCTCGGCTCGGACGCGCCAGCGGCATCGCCGTGGCCTGGGCGCTGCCGGTGGCGGTGGCGGCGCTGGGTGCGCTGCTGGTGCATGAGATCGATCTCGGCCTGGGCTATGGCCTGAGTGCGCCGCCCGAGGCACGGGCCGGTTTCGTGCTGGCCTGTGCGTCGTTGACTGCACTGATCGGCGCGGTGGCGCTGCGCTACTTCTACGTCACCGACCAGTGGCAGGCGCAGGTGCAGGCGCAGGCCAGAGCGGAGGTGCAGGCGCTGCAGGCGCGCATCCGGCCGCATTTCCTGTTCAACAGCATGAACACCATCGCCAGCCTGATCCGGCGCGACCCGGCCACGGCCGAGCGCGCGGTGGAGGATCTGGCCGACCTGTTCCGGGCCGCGCTCGGCGCCGGCGAAGGCGAATCCACGCTGGCCGAAGAGCTGGCGCTGATCGAGCACTACCTCGCCATCGAGCGGTTGCGGCTGGGCGAGCGCCTGCGCGACCGCTGGTCGCTGCCGGCCGATCTGCCGCGCGAGATGCGGCTGCCGCGGCTGATCCTGCAACCGCTGGTGGAGAACGCCGTGCTGCACGGCATCGCCCGCTTGGAGCAGGGCGGCGAGGTGAGCATCGAGGCCGCGCTCGATGCCGGCCGGCTGCGCCTGTCGGTGACCAACCCGGCCCCCCCGCCGCGCGAGCGCGACAGCGTCAACGGCTATGCCCAGGAGAGCATCCGCCAGCGCCTGGCCTACCGTTTCGGGCCACGTGCCCGCATGACGGCCGACTACCGCGACGGCTACTATCGCTGTGAGCTGGTGCTGCCGATCGAAACCTGAGGATCCACCCATGAAGGTATTGATCGTCGACGACGAACCGCTGGCCCGTGAGCGTCTGCGCGGCATGCTCGGCGAATTGCCGGGCGTGGAGGTACTGGGCGATGCCGGCAACGGCCGCGAGGCGGTCGAGCTGGCGGCCGCGCTGCGGCCCGACACGGTGCTGATGGACATTGCCATGCCGGTGATGGACGGCCTGGAGGCCGCGCGCCACCTGGCCGGCTTCGAGCCGCCGCCGGCGGTGGTGTTCTGCACCGCCTACGACGAGCACGCGCTGGCCGCCTTCGAGGCGGCGGCGGTGGACTATCTGGTCAAGCCGGTGCGCCGCGAGCGCCTGCAAACCGCGTTGGAGAAGGCGCGCCGGTTCGGCACCAGCCGCGCCGATGGCGTCACCGGCGACGCCACCCGCACCCATCTGTGCGCGCGCCTGCGCGGCAGCCTGCGGCTGATCCCGGTCGACGATATCCGCTATCTGCAGGCCGAGGAGAAATACGTCGTCGTCCACCACGCCCGCGGCCAGGACCTGATCGAGGAGTCGCTGAAGTCGCTCGAGGAGGAATTCGGCGAGCGCTTCCTGCGCATCCATCGCAATTGCCTGGTGGCGCGCAACGAGCTGGTGGAGCTGCGGCGCACCGGCGACGGGCATGTGCAGGCGATCCTGCGCCATGCCGAGACGCCGCTGGAAGTGAGCCGCCGCTGCGTGCCGGGGCTGCGCGAGAAACTCAAGCACTTGTAGGGGAGCGGCCAGGCGAAGAGCAGCAAGGGCGGACGTAGTACCGTAAACTTCGTCCGCTCACCGCCTGCCCTCACCACCCATGCCCACCCTCCGCCTGGCCACCCGCAGGAGCGCGCTCGCGCTCTGGCAGACCGAGCACGTCGCCGCGCGGCTGCGCCGCGTGCATCCGGACCTCGACGTGCAGCTGGTGCCGATGAGCACGCGCGGCGACGAAGTGCTCGACCGCTCGCTCGCCGCCATCGGTGGCAAGGGGCTGTTCCTGAAGGAGCTGGAAGTGGCGATGCTGGAGGGCCGCGCCGACGCCGCCGTGCATTCGCTCAAGGACGTGCCGATGCAACTGGAGGCGCCGTTCGCGCTCGCCGCCGTGCTCGAGCGCGCCGACCCCTTCGATGCCTTCGTCTCCAACCGCCACGACACGCTCGCCGCCTTGCCCCACGGCGCGCGCGTCGGCACCTCGTCGCTGCGCCGGCAGGCGCAGTTGCGCGCCGCGCGCCCGGATCTTCGCATCGCCGACCTGCGCGGCAACGTCAATACCCGCCTCGCCAAGCTCGACGCGGACGAATACGACGCCATCGTGCTGGCCTGCGCCGGCCTGCAGCGGCTCGGTTTCGCATCCCGCATCCGTCAGCGCCTCGCTGCACCGGCCTGGGTGCCGGCGGTGGCGCAGGGCGTCATCGCCATCGAGTGCCGCGCCGACGATGGCGCGACGCGATCGCTGCTGGCCGCGCTCGCGCACGCGCCGACGCGCGTATGCGTGGATGCCGAGCGGGCCATGAACCTCGCCCTGCACGGCAGCTGCCATGTGCCGGTGGCCGGCTACGCCACCCTCGACGGTGCGCGCCTGCGCCTGGTCGGTCTGGTCGGCTCGGCCATCGACGGCCGCATCGTGCGCGCCGAGGCCGAAGGTCCGGCGGACGATCCGCAGGCGCTCGGCCGGCGCGTCGCCGAAGCGCTGCGTGTCCAGGGCGCGGACGAACTGATCGCCGCCACGGCCGGCTGACGCCACGCCAGCGAATTCCGGATCCCGGCTATTTGAGTTTGTAGACCAGGTTCACCGTCGTCAGCGTGTCGGTGTTGCGGCGGTTGTCCGGCACATCGCTGTTGTACCGGGTCTGCAGCGCGGCCTTCAGCGCCAGCCGCGAGTTCATCGCCACCACCAGCCCGAGGTCGTTCTGCACGAAGGTGTTGTCGCTGCCGGTTTCGACCAGCAGCGTGTTCACCAGGTCGGTGTTGGCGGTGAGCTTGTGCTGGTAGTCGAGCAGGCCGCGGCCGATCGCGTCGCTCTCGATCAGGCCGGTGGCGGCGTGCTTGGCGCGGCGGTGACCAGGGCCGGCCTCGATCGACAGCTTGATGGCGTCGTTGTCGCGCCAGAAGGTGTAGCCATAGCCGACCGAGAGTGTCCGCTGCCATGCGAAGGCGGCGAAGTCGTCGCGCTCGTAGCGCACCGCCCCCAGCCAGTAGGCGTAGTCGGTGGTCTTGCGTGCGCTGGTCAGCCCGAACTGGTAGCGGTTGGCGCTGAGTTCGAGCTCGCCTGCGTCGCTGCCCGCGACCGCACTGCGCGCGCGCAGTCCGGCCACGCTGACGCCATGCTTCCAGGCATCGTCCTGATAGTTGAGACCGAACTTGCCGTTGAGGCTCTCCGAGCGCGAGTTGCCGCGCGCACTGGCGAAGCCGAGCTCGCCGGCGCCGGTCCAGCGCGGCGCTTCGGTCTCGCCGGCGCCGTCGGCGATCGATGGCGAAGCGAGGGCGAGCAGGATGGCGGCGGCGAGGATGCGGGACATCGGCGGCTCCTTGTCGGGGGCGTGGTGAAAACGAAACGCCGGTCATGCCGGCGTCTGCCCCGATTGTAGGAAGCCGGCCTGAATCGCAGCCGAAACGCTGCGCAGGCTCAGTAGTAGAGCGTCACCACATGCCGCGCTTCGGCAAAGAACAGCCAGCGCTCGACGAAGGCTCCCGCCATCGCCGCCAGTGCCAGCAGCGCCAGCGCGGGCGCCCACGGCAGCATGCCGGCCAGCGCCAGCGCGAACAGCAGCAGCGGCGCCACCGCGAACAGCGCCAGCGCGAGCAGGCGCAGCGCGCGCGCATGCTTGCGGGCCAGCACGAAGGCCATCTCGCGGGTGACGAAGTTGGCCTCGGTGTGCGGGCGCTCGAACGCCGTGACCTCGCCCAGGCCGCGCAGGCCGGTCGCGCTGGCGCGGTCGACCGGCAGCGCGCGCCGGCGCAGTCGGTGCCAGTAGCGCAGCTTGATGAGCACCAGCGTCACCAGCACGAGCAGGCCGATCAGCAAGGTGCCGTTGCGCGGCGACCAGCCGGTCCAGGCCAGCGCCGCCCACAGCCAGGCGCCGCCGGTGAGCAGCGCGAACCCGAGGTAGGACGGCAGCACCAGCGGGTGCGACCAGGCCGGGATGGTGCGCAGGCTGGCGTAGATCATCGCCGTGCAGGCCACCGTGGCCAGGCTGGCCAGGGCCAGCGTCGCGCCGGCGAGGCGCATCGCCCAGCCGTACTCGCCCCGCCAGAGCAGCGCCGCCAGTACCAGTGCCGGGAGATAGGCGAACAGCGCCAGCACGCCCTCGCGCGACAGCCATGAGCTGCGCCATTGCGAGAACGCCCGCCACGCGCGCAGCGGCTGGCCCAGGTGCAACACGGAGCTGAGCAGTCCGGCCGTCACCAGCGCCAGCGCAAATCCGAGCAGCGCCAGCGCGCCGGCCGAC
>JBEQAM010000138.1:0-5786 GCA_041640375.1 Rehaibacterium sp.
CGGCGGCAGCATGACCGTGCCGCTGCTGGTCTGGCTGGGGGTGACGCCGGTGCGCGCGGTCGGCACCTCGGCCGCCTGCGGGGTGGCGATCGGGCTGGCCAGCGCCGCCGGCTACGCCTTCAACGCCCCCCCCGGCGCGCTGCCACACCATGCGCTGGGCTATGTCTACCTGCCGGCCGCGCTGGCGGTGGCGACGGCCTCGGTGCTGGCCGCCCCGTATGGGGTGCGGCTGGCCCACGCCATCAGCGGGCCGGCGCTCCGACGCGTCTTCGCCGGTTTCCTGGCCCTGGTCGGTGGCTCGCTGCTGGTTTAGCAAGGCTTCGATACGCCCAGCCGTTGCCAGGCCGTGAAGGTTTCGTTACAAGAGGGGCGCCAGACGCGCCCGGCAGGGGCGTGCGCCGTCGGGTAACCACCAACTCGTCAAGGGGAGAACTTCCATGTCCGTCGTTCGTCGTACCCGCCTGAGCGCGGCCGTGCGCGGCGCGCTGCTGTTCGCCGCGCTGCCTGCCGTCGTGTTCGCCCAGCAGGAAGAGGCCCGCCAGCTCGACCGCATCGAGGTCACGGGCACCCGCATCAAGAAGGCCGAGATCGAAGGCCAGACCCCGGTACAGGTGATCTCGCGCGAGCAGATCGACCGCTCCGGCCTGACCTCGATCGGCGACGTGCTGCAGCAGATCACCGCGTCCGGCTCGGCGCTCAACACCAAGTTCAACTCGTCCGGCAACTTCGGCTTCCCGCCCGACGGCGGCGGCGTCGCCGCGGGCGCCACCACCGTCGACCTGCGCCATCTCGGCCCCAAGCGCGTGCTGGTGCTGGTGGACGGCGTGCGCTGGGTCAACGAGAGCTCCGGCTCCGGCGTCGGCGGCGTGGTCGATCTCAACACCATCCCGCTGGCCATCGTCGAGCGCATCGAGGTGCTCGAGGACGGCGCCTCGTCACTGTACGGCTCCGACGCCATCGCCGGCGTGATCAACATCATCACCCGCCGCAACTACGAGGGCGCCGGCCTGAGCGTGCAGTACGGCGAATACGGCAAGGGCGACGGCGAAACCGGCAGCGTCGATGTCAGCTTCGGCGGCGTCGGCGACCGCTACAGCTTCTTCCTCGGCGCCAGCTACACCGACCAAAAGCGCGTCGCCTCCAAGGACCGCGAGCAGTCCAGCGTGCCCGTGCCCGGCACCGGCGTGGCGCTGGGCAGCTCGGCGATCCCGGCCGGCCGCTTCATCTTCCGCGACCCCAACACCGGCGCCGTGCTCGACCTGGTGCCGAACCCGGGCGTGACCAACCTGGTCTACAACCCGGCCGAGACCGGCTGCGTGCGCACCGACAGCTTCCACTGCTTCACCGCCGCCGACCGCTTCAACTACGCCGAGTACAACCTGCTGGTCACGCCGAACCGGCGCAAGAACCTGTTCGGCCAGGTTCGCTTCGACCTGACCGAAAGCACCACCTGGTACTTCAAGGCGCTGTACAACAACCGTTTCTCGATCAACCAGGCCGCGGCCGAGCCGTTCTTCCTCGGCACCGCCGTGCCGACCAACTTCTGGGCCGACAACGTCGTCATCTCGGCGAGCAACCCGTTCAACCCGTTCGGCTTCGATCTGGTCGCCGGCCCGGGCGGCAACTTCATTCTCGGCGGCCGCCGCCCGCTGGAAGGCGGGCCGCGCGTGTTCGAGCAGGACGTGGACACCTTCTACGTCGCCACCGGCCTGGAAGGCAGCTTCAGCGCCGGCGACCGGCTGTTCTTCTGGGACGTCAACGCCGTGCGCAGCACGAGCAAGGCCAACCAGACCAATTTCGGCAGCTACAACGCCCGCCGCTTCTCGGTGGCGCTGGGACCGCTGGCCGCCTGCCAGGCCGAGCCGGGCTGCGTGCCGCTGAACATCTTCGGCGCCGGCACCATCACCCGGGCCATGCTCGACTACATCCAGCCGGTGGTGCGTGACTTCAGCGACAACAAGCTGAGCCTGCTCTCGGCCAACCTGTCCGGCGACCTGTTCGACCTGCCGGCCGGCGCCATGTCGTTCGCGGCCGGCGTGGAGTACCGCGAGTACAAGGGCTCCTACCGCCCCGACACCCTCACCGTTACCGGCGAGTACAACGGCGTGCCCTCGCTGCCGACCAGCGGCAAGTACGACGTCAGCGAGTACTTCGTCGAGCTGAGCATCCCGCTGCTGGCCGACGCGGCGATCGCCGAGCGGATCGACCTGAGCCTGGCCGGCCGCTACTCCGACTACTCGACCTCCGGCGGCGAAACCACCGCCAAGGTCGGCCTGCGCTGGCAGGTGAACGACCAGTTCCTGCTGCGCGGCACCTGGGCGGAAGGCTTCCGCGCGCCGACCATCGGCGAGCTGTTCGGCGCCGCCAGCGGTTTCGACGCGGTGCTCAACGACCCCTGCTCGGCGCCGATCGCCGGCGGGCTGCAGGCCAACTGCGCCGCGCTCGGCGTACCCCCGGGCTACGTGCAGCCGAACCCGCAGATCAGCGTGGTCACCGGCGGCAACCGCAACCTGGAGCCGGAAACCGCCGACAGCGTCAGCGCCGGCTTCGTCTGGAGCCCGGCCTTCGGTGCCGGCTCGGCCTGGTCCGAGCGGCTCGATGTCGAGTTCACCTGGTACCGCCACAAGCTGGAAGGCGGCATCCAGGCGCTGGACGCGCAGACCCAGCTCAACCTGTGCGTGCAGACGCTGGACCCGGCGTTCTGCGGCGGCATCACCCGCAACCAGCTCGGCGCGATCTCCAACTTCAGCAACTTCCTGACCAATTTCGGCCGCATCGACAGCCGCGGCTGGGACTTCGACGTGTTCTGGCTGCTGCCGCAGAGCGACTGGGGCCAGTTCGGGCTGACCTGGCGCAACACCTGGGTGGACAAGTACGAGGCAGTCGGCGCCGACGGTTCGGTGCAGCCGCAGACGGTCGGTCGTGAGGTCAACAACAGCGGCATTCCGGAATGGAGCTCCAACCTGACCGCCGAGTGGCGTCTGGGCAGCTGGTTCGCCAGCTGGACGGCCCGCCACAAGAGCGACCTGTGGGAGCGTTGCGGTAACGCGCGTACCTTCCCGGTCTGCCGCGACCCCGCCAACAACGTGAACCGCCTCGGCTCGACCACCTTCCACGACCTGCAGTTCGGCGTGAACACCGGCTGGTGGGGCAATGCCAAGTTCACCCTCGGCGTCAACAACGTGTTCCAGAAGGAGCCGCCGATCTGCCTGTCGTGCACGCTCAACGGCTACGACGCGTCGAACTACGACATCCCGGGCGGCCGCTTCTGGTACCTCCGCGCCGACTTCAAACTGTAAGCGTCGCGCACACTGCGCAGCACCGACCGGCCGGGGCGACCCGGCCGGTTTTTTTTTCAACCCTTCCCGCGAGCGGACCAGGCGTGCGCGCCCGGCGACAGCCGCAGCGGCGGCGACGGGAAGCACCGGCGGTGGGTGTCGCGGCCATGGCCGCTCCCACCCGTCGGAAGCCTGTCGCTTCAGGCCTCCGCGCCGAGGCAGCGCTTGGGCACCTTCAGCTCGAGCGCGACCGCGAGGTGGTCCGAACGCGCCGCCGGGAAGGTGCGCGGCGCCTCGGCGATCAGCGGCTCACTGGCGAGGATGTGATCGAGCGCGCGCCGCGGCGCCCAGCTCGGGAAGGTCGGAAACACCTCGCTCGGTGGCGCCAGCCGGGTGCGGCGGAACAGCAGCTGCATCTCGGGGGCGTCGGGGGCGCAGTTGAAGTCGCCCATCAGCACCGCGTGCGGCGCGTCGCTGAGCAGCTCGGCGATGAAGGCGACCTGCGCCTGGCGCGAACGGGCGCCCAGCGACAGATGCGCCACCGCCACGGTCAGCCCGTCCACGCCGTCGCCGTAGCGCGCCAGCAGCACGCCGCGACCGGGGATGCGTCCGGGCAAGGCGTAGTCGAGCACCTCGTTGGGCGGCAGCCGGCTGAGCAGGGCGTTGGCGCTGGAGGCGATGCCGCCGAGGGTGCGGTTGGGCTGGTGGCTCCAGTAGGGAAAGTCGGCCCGCTCGGCGAGATAGTGGGTCTGGTTCATGAAGCCCGAGCGCAGGCTGCCCGGATCACTCTCCTGCAGGCCGACGATGTCGTAGGGCTGGGCCAGCTCGGCGATGGCGTCGAGGTTGTCGCGCTTGCCCGCCGGCAGCACGTGCGACCAGGCGCGGATGGCGTAGTCCCGGTAGCGTGACGTGCTCGATCCGGCCTGGATGTTGCAGCTCAGCAGGGTCAGGCGATGCTCGGGCATGAGGACGTCTGCGGCCGATGCCGCGGAAATGAGGGCCGGCGCCGTCCGTCGCAAGCCGGCAAGCGAAACGGGGCCGCAACGCGGCCCCGTCGGGATTCATGCGCGACGGCCGCGCGGGCGGTCAACCGCCAGCGGCGGCGCGTTCCCGGGCGACCAGGAAGTCGACCGTGTCGAGCATGCCCTCGAAGCCGCCGCGGGCGCCGCCCAGGACGCGATACTTGCCGGCCACCACCAGGCTCGGCGTGCCCTCGACGCCCCAGCGCGGTACGACCTGCTTGGCGCGGGCGATCTTGGCGTTGACCGCGAAGCTGTTCATGGTCGACAGGAAGGTGGCCTTGTCCACGCCCTGCTCGGCCACGAAGGCGGCGATGTCCTCGGCGCTGCGGAACTGGCGCTGCTGCACGTGCACCGCGTCGAACAACGCCTGGTGGGTGCGATCGAGCACCCCCATGGCCTCGGCCGCGTAGTAGGCGCGCGCATAGGCTTCGGCGACCCCGCCGAAGGCCATCGGCACCGCGACCACCTGGACATGCTCGGGCTGCCGCGCCTTCCACGCCTTCAACACCGGCTCGAAACGTGCGCAGTGGATGCAGGTGTAGGCGAAGACCTCGGCGACCTCGATCCTGCCGCTTGCCGGGGCGATGGTCTGGGCCGGCTCGATCACGGCGTACTCGCGGCCGGCCTGCGGCGTTTCGGCGGTCTGCGCCGAGACCGCCGCGACGGGCAGCAGGACGGCGGTGAGCAGGGCGGGAAGCAGGCGGTGCAGCATCGGGAAAGCCCTCCGGAAAATGACACCGCCCCAGACTAGGGGCGGCTCGCTGAACATGGCTTGGCTAGACCGCTGCCGCATGCGGGAGTTCCCGCGAAGTGCGCAGGTCAGTTGGCTGCGCCGCCATCGGCCGCATGCAGGCCTTCGATATAGGTGGCCAGCGCCTCGATTTCTTCGTCGGTGAGTCGGGACGCGATGCCCGCCATCACCGCGTCGGCGTTCTCGCCACGGCCGAACACCGTACCGGCGCGGAAACGCCGCAGCATGTCGGCGGTGTACTGCGCGTGCTGGCCACCGAGCCGGGGATAGGCCGGGCCCGGGTTGCCGGCGCCGGTCGGGCTGTGGCAGGCCGCGCAGGCCGGGATGCCGCGCTCGGCGTCGCCGCCGCGGTAGATGGCTTCGCCGACCTGGTAGAACTTCCTGCCCTGGTTCGGGCCGTCGGCGATCACCGTCTCGTCGGCCACGCCCGGCAGCGCCGTCTGGCTGGCGTAATAGGCGCCGATGTCGCGCATGTCCTGCGGGCTGAGCAGGGCGGCGAAGCCGAGCATGATCGCGTTCTCGCGCTCGCCGCTCTTGAACAGGGCCAGGTGGCGGGCGATGTAGCGCTCGTGTTGGCCGGCCAGCTTCGGATACTGCGGGTCCTGCGCGTTGCCGTCCAGGCCGTGGCAGGCGGCGCACACGGCGGCCTTGGTCTGGCCGGCGGCCGCATCGCCGGCCTCGGCCGGGCCGTGGGCGTCGGTCAGCTCGGACACCGGCGCCGGCGCGGCCTCGACG
>JBEQAM010000139.1:0-5778 GCA_041640375.1 Rehaibacterium sp.
ATCCCGAATCCCGAATCCCGAATCCCGAATCCCGAATCCCGAATCCAGGAGTCCCCCATGTCGCTCGACCCCGCCCTGCGCGCCCGCATCGACGCGCTGCTCAACGAACACCGCATCGTCCTGTTCATGAAGGGCGACCCGTCCGCGCCGCGCTGCGGCTTCTCGGCCAAGGCCGCCGGCATCCTCGACGGCCTGGGCGTCGAGTACGCCAGCGTGGATGTGCTGGAGGACCCGGCGATCCGCGAGGGCATCAAGCTCTACGGCAGCTGGCCGACCATCCCGCAGCTGTACGTCGAGCGCGAGCTGGTCGGCGGCAGCGACATCATCGAGCAGTTGCTCAACAGCGGCGAGCTGCACGAGCTGCTCGGCCTGCCCAAGCCGGACCGCACGCCGCCGGCGATCCACGTCACTGCCGCCGCCGCGGAGGCCATCCGCAAGGCGCTGGCCGACAGCGATCCGGGGCTCGGCCTGCACCTGTCGGTCGACCCGCGCTTCAACGCCCAGTTCCAGCTCAAGCCGGTGACCGGGCAGGAGATCGTGGCCGAGGCGGCCGGCATCCGCTTCCATCTCGACCTCGCCAGCGCACCGCGCGCCCACGGCATCGAGATCGACTGGGTGGAGGACGTGCGCGGCGCCGGCCTGTCGATCCGCAACCCGAACGCGCCGCCGCCGGTGCAGCCGCTGCAGGTCGAGGACCTGCGCGCGCGCCTTGCCGCCGGCGCCATCACCGTGATCGACGTGCGTCCGGCCGAGGCCCGCGCCTTCGCCCCGTTCCCGGGCGCCGAAGTGCTGGACGAGGACAGCCGCGACCGCTTGGCCGCGCTGCCCAAGGACCGGGCGCTGGCCTTCCTCTGCCATCACGGCCATTCCAGCCGCCAGGCGGCCGAGTACTTCCGCGGCCTGGGCTTCGGCAACCTGTACAACGTCGAGGGCGGCATCGACGCCTGGTCGCAGCGCATCGACCCGTCGGTGCCGCGGTACTGAGGGCGGCGGCGGTTTGGTGTCGCCGCGGCATTTGCGCTAGCTTCGTCTCCGGAGCCATACGGATCGGCACGGCAGGTACCGTGCCGACCGTCCAACGAGGTGAGGGGCACAATGCGCGCGATGTTGCTGTTGGTGCTGGCCGCGCTGCTGGCCGGCTGCGGAGGCCGCAGCGCCGAGGCTTGGGCGGTGTGCGAGGCCGCCATCGCCGAGCGCCTGGCCGGCAAGACCTACCGGCTCGATCCCAAGGCCATCCGGGCCAGCGCCCGCGAGGAGGGCGAGAACGTCCTGGTCCTGAGCGGCGAGGTCGTGCTCGACCCGGGTATGACCCACGAGCAGCGGCAAACGCTGGAGTGCAAGGCCCGCTTCACGCCGGGGCAGGCCAGGCCGGACGTGATTTCGCTGAACTTCGTCTGGTAGCAGGACGATAATCGGCAGAGCGGGCCCCGGCGCGGGGTTGTTGCGAGCGAACGCGCGCAGCGCGCGGCCCGTGGCCGTCACCGAGGCTCGCCGCTCAGCGTCGCGACAGCAGTCGCCGCGCGACCGGCAGCGCCAGCGCCGTCCACTCGCGGTACATCGCCGCCGACGGGTGCAGGCCGTCCTCGGCCACCATCGCCGCTTCCGCGCCGCGCGCGCGGCTGACCGGCGTCACGTCCACCCAGGCCACGCCGCGCCTTTCGCATTCCTCCCGGTTGGCCGCGTTGTAGGCGTCCAGCTCGGCCGACACGCGCGCCAGGTCGCGTCCGCTCGCCTGGCCGAACGGCGTGGTGCCCCAGTCCGGGATCGACAGCACCAGCACGCGGTCGGCACGGCCGCCGGCCAGCGCGATGGCGCGTTCGAGCAGGGCGGCGAACTGCGCGCGGTATTCGCCGACATCGCGGCCGCGATACTGGTTGTTGACCCCGATCAGCAGCGAGACGAAGCCGTGTGCGCCGATTGGCTCGGCGGCGTCCATCGCCGCGGCCAGCTCGTCGGTGGTCCAGCCGGTCCGGGCGATGATCCGTGGCGGCGCCAGTGCGATGCCCTCGGCGCGCAGCGCGGCGGCGAGCTGCACCGGCCAGCGGTCGTTCTCGGCCACCGCCTCGCCGATGGTGTAGCTGTCGCCGAGGGCCAGGTAGCCGATGGCGTGGTCGGCGAGCGCGGGCGTCGGGGTCATGGTCAGCAGCAGCAACAGGTGGCGCAGGCGCATGGGCAGGTCCGTCGCGTCAGGCGACATGGCGCCTGGCCTGGCGCTCGGCGTGGCGGGCCAGCGCGCGTTCGATGCGGCGGAACACTTCGTGCACGGTGTCGGCCTCGGGCAGCAGCGTCACCCGGAAGTGATGGCGGTAGGGCACGTTGAAGCTGGAGCCGGGCACGATCAGTACGTCCTCCTCTTCGAGCAGCTCGACCGCGAAGCGGTGGTCATCGAACCCGGGCAGGGCTTCGGTATCCACGCCGGGGAAGGCGTACAGCGCACCCTGCGGCGGCACCAGCGCGAGGAAGTCGCTGGCGGCGCAGCGGTCGATCACCGCGCGGCGCGATTCGTACAGCCGGCCGCCGGGCGCGGTGAGCGCGGCGATGGTGTCCGGGCCGGTCAGCGCGGCGGCCACGGCGAACTGGCCGGGCACGTTGGCGCACAGGCGCAGCGCGCCGAGCAGGTCCAGCGCGTGGTGGTATTCGCCGATCCGCAGCGGGTCGCCCGACAGCAGCGCCCAGCCGACCCGCCAGCCGCAGGCGCGGTGCACCTTCGACAGCCCGCCGAAGCTCAGGCAGGGCAGGTCGCCGGCCAGCGGCGCCAGCGGCTGGAAGGCGGCACCGTCGTAGAGGATGCCGTCGTAGATCTCGTCGGCCATCAGCAGCAGGTCGTGCTTCGCCGCGATGGCGACCAGGCGCTCAAGCAGCGCGCGCGGGTAGCTGGCGCCGGTGGGGTTGTTCGGGTTGATCAGCACCAGCGCGCGGGTGCGCGCGCCGACCAGCGATTCGATCTCGTCCGGGTCGGGCAGGAAGCCGTTGCCGGCCTCGCAGCGGTAGTACACCGGCCGGCCGTCGTTGAGGATGGTGGCGGCGCTCCACAGCGGGTAGTCGGGGCTGGGCAGCAGCACTTCGTCGCCGGGGTTGAGCAGGGCGCGCAGGCTGAGGTCGATCAGCTCGCTGACGCCGTTGCCGACGAACACCCGTTCCGGTACGGCGCCGTGCACGCCGCGGGCACGGTGCTGGGCGGCGATCGCCTCGCGTGCCGCCGGCAGGCCCTGCTGGTGGGTGTACGGGTCGCTTTCGGCGAGGTGTTCGGCGATGGCGCGCTGCAGGTGTTCGGGGGCGCGGAAGCCGAACGCGCCGGGGTTGCCGATGTTGAGCTTGATCAGCCGGCGGCCCTGTGCCTCCAGCTCGCGGGCGCGGCGGGCCAGCTCGCCGCGGATTTCGTAACGGACTTCGCCGAGGCGGGCGCGGGTGGGGACGGGCGGATGGTTCATGCGGCGGGGGCGTGAGGCGGGATTGCGCGCAGCCTAGCCGAAACCGCGGCGGCGGTCAGTGCCGGCCGCGCCCTTCCGCACGGCCGCCGCTTCGGCCATGTTCCCGGTGTCGGCCCCGGACCCCGGTCCGCGCGGTACCCTTGTGCCATCCCCGACCGCCGCCTCCATACCCGGCCCATGCGACTCGATCCCCTGACCCTCGTCCGCCTGCGCACGATCGGCTGGCCCGACGATGCGTGGGCAGATGAGGCGCTGCGGGCCGCGCCCCAGGGCCGGCTGGCGCGGGTGGTCGAGCAGCACCGCTCCGGCTACGTGGTGTCGGTGGGCGAGGGCGAGGAATTCAAGGCGCAGGCGCCGGCGGCCTGGCTGCGGCCGCGCTTCCCGCCCGAGCAGCGCGCCTGTGTCGGCGACTGGGTGGTGCTCGACGACCAGGCCGACGAGATCCTCGCCCTGCTGCCACGCCGCTCGCTGCTCAAGCGCGGCGCCGCCGGCGAGCATTACCGCCAGCAGCTGATCGCCGCCAACATCGATTACGTGCTGGTGGTCTGCGGCCTCGACCACGACTTCAACCCGCGCCGGGTGGAGCGCTACCTGGTGCTGGTGCAGAACAGCGGCGCCACGCCGGTGCTGGTGCTGACCAAGGCCGACCTGTGCGAGGACTTGGAGCCGGTCACCGAGGCGCTGGCCGACATCCTCGCGCTCGGCATCGAGGCGCATCCGGTCAACGCCAAGGACCCGGCCAGCGTCGCCGTGCTCGACCGCTACCTGCAGGCTGGTCGGAGCGTGGTGCTGGTCGGCAGCTCCGGCGCCGGCAAGTCGACGCTCACCAACACCCTGCTCGGCATCGAGAAGATGAAGACCGGCCAGGTGCGCGAGCGCGACTCGCGCGGCCGCCACACCACCACCCACCGCGCGCTGATCCCGCTGCCGCAGGGCGGCTGCCTGATCGACACCCCGGGCATGCGCGAGCTCAAGCTCACCGGCGAGGAGCGGCTGGACGAAGGCGCCTTCGCCGACATCGAGGCGCTGGCCGCCAGTTGCCGCTTCAACGACTGCAGCCACCGGCGCGAGCCCGGCTGCGCCGTGCGCGCCGCGCTGGAAGCCGGCACGCTCGATCAGGACCACTACGCCAATTACCTCAAGCTGCGCGACGAACTCGCCGCCGCCGCCGGCCAGCTCGCCTCGCGGCTGGCCGACAAGGCCGAGGCAAAGGTGATGGGCAAGGCGCTCAACAAGCGCCTGAAGGAAAAATACGGCCGCCGATGAGTGCGTACCGCCAACAGTCTTTCAGTCACGGATTTCCGCGGATGAACACGGCCAGGGGTCGCATCTCGTCGATCCGCGCCCATCCGCGGGAATCCGCGGCCAAGACGCCTTTCCCGTCGCCATGAAGGATCGCGCCGTTGCCCGCCACGCCGTGCTCGACGCCCGCCTGGTCGAGGCGGTGCGCGGCATCCGCCTCCTGCAGACGGTGAGCTGGCCGGCGCACGTGCAGGAGGAGTTCCTCGACGGCTGGCGGCGCGGCCAGGCCAAGCTGCCGCTGATCGAATACCCGAGGCTCGACTTCGCCGCGGTGCGCAGCGAACTCGACGCCATCCGCCTCGCCGCCGATCCCGACCACCCGCTCGGCCAGTACCTGCAACGCACCGCCGAGAGCTGGGCGACGGCGACGCGCCTGCTCGAATCGCTCGGCAGCGCCAGCGTCACCGACCACAGCGTACAGCTCTACGGCCGCCCCGGCGACGCGCTGCCGGGCGGCGAGGCGACCAATCTGGACGCCGCGCGGCACTTCATCGCCCTGGCCGACGAGCTCGATCAGGACCTGCATCCGGACGAGTCCGACTTCCACATTCCGGCGGCGACCCTGCGCGACGAACTGCAGGCCGAGCTGGACCGCTTCTTCGTGCAGCACAAGGTCAGCGTCGAGCTGGATCCCGAGCTGATCGCCAAGGCCGCCGCCGGCCCCACCCGCATCCGCCTGCGCGGCGGCCATGCCTTCAGCGACTACGACCGCCATCAACTGCTCGAACACGAGGCCTTCGTGCATTCGCTGACCGCGCTCAACGGCCGCGAGCAGCCGGTGCTCAAGTCGCTGGCGCGCACCTCGCCGCGCATCACGGCGACGCAGGAAGGGTTGGCCACCTTCGCCGAGCTGATCACCGGCGCCATCGACATCGAGCGCATGAAACGCATCAGCCTGCGCATCCTCGCCATCGACATGGCGCTACGCGGCGCCGATTTCATGCAGGTGTTCCGCTTCTTCCTCGACGAGGGGCAGACGCCCTCGGACAGCTTCGCCTCGGCGCAGCGCATCTATCGCGGCGTGCCGTTGACCGGCAAGGCCGCC
>JBEQAM010000140.1:0-5751 GCA_041640375.1 Rehaibacterium sp.
TTCGAAGTCCACCGCCTCGATGCGCTGGTGGAAACGGATACTCGCGCCGGCGGCCTCGGCGGCGTCGAGCAGGGTCAGGTTGAGCCGGCCGCGGTGCACCGACCAGATCACCTCGCTGTCGTCGCGGCCGTAGCGCTGCAACTGCTGCCGGCCGTCGGCGAAGTGCACCATCCGCCCGCGCATCATCACCGCCTGCGCCATCACCGCGTCGCGCAGTCCGGCCAGGCGCAGCCCATGCAGGCCGCGCTCGGCCAGCGCCAGGTTGATCGAGCGCCCGCCCTCGTAGCCCTTCACACGCGGATCGGGCCGGCGTTCGAGCACTTCCACTTTCCAGCCCCTGCGGGCCAGCAGGGTGGCGAGCAGGGCGCCGGCCAGGCCGGCACCAGCGATGGTGATGGAGCGGGGCGTGGTCATCGGGCGTCGCGCCAGGTTTCTACCGCACGGACAAAACGGAGCACGTCGATATAGCGGTTGTACAGCGGCGTGGGCGAGATGCGGATGACGTCCGGTTCGCGCCAGTCGCCGACGATGCCGCAGGTCATCAGGTACTCGAACAGCGCGCGCCCCTGTTCGCGACCGCCGGCCACGCGCAGCGAGAGCTGGCAGCCGCGGCGCTCGGGTTCAGCCGGGGTGATGATGTGCAGCACGCGGTCGAGCCGTTCGCGGATCAGCGCCTCCAGATAGCCGGTGAGCTGCTCGGATTTTTCGCGCAGCCGCGCCATGCCGGCGTCGTGGAAGATCTCCAGTGATACGCGCAGTGGCGCCAGCGCGAGGATCGGGGGGTTGCTGAGCTGCCAGCCGTCGGCGCCCGGCGTGGGGACGAACTCGGGGCCCATGCGAAAGCGGGTGGCCGGGTCGTGGCCCCACCAGCCGGCGAAGCGCGGGCGGTCGGTGTGGGCGTGGCGGGCGTGCACGAAGCACCCGGCCACCGCGCCCGGCCCGGCGTTGAGGTACTTGTAGCTGCACCAGGCAGCGAAGTCGGCGCCGCTGTCGTGCAGCGCCAGCGGCAGGTTGCCGGCGCCGTGGGCGAGGTCGAAGCCGACGACGCACCCCTTGGCATGCGCCAGCCGCACGATCTCGCGCAGGTCGAAGGCTTGGCCGGTGCGGTACTGCACGCCCGGCCACAGCACCAGCGCGATGCGGTGGCCGTGCTCGGCCAGCACGCGCTCGATGGCGGCCATGGAAATGGTGCCGTCCGGCTCGTCGCCTTCCAGCTCGATCAGGTCGGTGGCCGGATCGAAGCCGTGGAAGCGGATCTGCGATTCGACGGCGTAGCGGTCCGACGGGAACGCGCCGGCCTCGATCAGGATCGCCGGGCGCTCGCGGGTCGGTCGGTAGAAACTGACCATCATCAGGTGCAGGTTCACCGACAGCGTGTTCATCGCCACCACCTCGCCCGGCTGCGCGCCGACCAGTTCGGCCAGGTGTTCGCGGACGAAGGTGTGGTAGGGCATCCACGGGTGGCGGCCGCGGAAGTGCGCCTCGACGGCGTGCTCGGCCCAGTCGTCGAGCTCGGCCAGCAGCGCCTCGCGGGTGGTCTTGGGTTGCAGGCCGAGCGAGTTGCCGCAGAAGTAGAGCTGGTCGCTGTCGCCGTGGCGCGGGATCAGGAAGCGGTCGCGGAAGCCGCGCAGGGGGTCGGCGGCATCCAGGGCGAGGGCGTGGGCTTCGGAGTAGAGCGTGGTCATGCGGCGGGCCTCACTCGAACCGCGACTTGCTCAGGCCCAGCCATTCCAGCGCGGTGCCATGGTAGAGCCGCGCCTGTTCGGCCTGGCTCAGGCCGAGCCGGGCGATGCAGCTGCCCGGCTCCTGCTCACCGAGCGGGAAGGGATAATCGGTGCCCAGCATCACCGTATCCACGCCGGCCACGTCGAGCAGATAGCGCAGCGCCCGGTCGTCGTGCACGCAGGAGTCGAAGTAGATGCGGCCGAAGTATTCACGCGGGTTGCGCGGGTTGTCGGTGGCGACCAGGTCCGGACGCATCCTGAAGCCGTGTTCGATGCGGCCGATCGTGTAGGGGAAGCTGCCACCGCCATGGGCGAAGCACACCCGCAGCTTCGGGAAGCGCTCGAGCACGCCGCCGAAGATCAGCGCGCAGGCGGCGCGCGCCTGCTCGGCCGGCATGCCGACCAGCCAGGGCATCCAGTACTTGGGCATGCTGGCAGCGCCCATCATGTCCCAGGGGTGGATCAGGATGGCCGCGCCGAGGTCCTGCGCGGCCTCGAAGAAGGGCAGCAGCTCGGGGGCGTCGAGGTTCCAGTCGTTGACGTGCGAGCCGATCTGCACGCCCTGCAGACCGAGCTGGTCCATGCAGCGCTCCAGCTCCTGCACCGCCAATCGCGGTGACTGCAGCGGCACGGTACCGATGCCGGCGTAATGGCGCGGAAAGGCGCGGCAGGTCTCGGCCATGTGGTCGTTGAGCGCCTGGTGCAGCTCCAGCGCCTGGTGCGGCGCGGCCCAGTAGCTGAACATCACCGGCACGGTGGAGATCACCTGCACCTGCACGCCGAAGCGCGCGTAGTCGGCGATGCGCAGCGCCGGGTCCCAGGTCTTGGGCCAGATCTCGCGGAAGAACTTGCCGTCCTTGTAGATCCGCGAACGGCCGTCGTCGGCATGATGGATGACCGCGAAGCGGTTGTCGCCGTACTTGCTGGCGAGGTCCGGCCAATGCTGCGGCAGGTAGTGGGCGTGGGTGTCGATTTTCAGCATGGGCCGGGATTGTAGCGGCGTTCTTTCTTCGCGCAGGAGCGGCTCATCAGCCGCGACCGGATGCCTCGCGCGATTCCGTGGCCCGGTTGCGGCCGCTACTGCGGGCGGTCACGGAGAATATTTCGCGGGCGCGGGATTGAGGTGGCCGCAGGCCTTGCAGGTGCGGTGCTCGACCGAGCGGTAGAAACGCTCGAACACGGGTGGAAAGTCGTGCTCGATGCTCTGCAGCACGAAGTACTCCTCGTACAGCTTGTGGTTGCAGCGCTCGCAGTACCACAGCAGGCCGTCGCGCTCGCCGGGCAGGCGCCTGCGCTCGATCACCAGTCCGATCGAGCCGGCCATGCGCTGCGGCGAGTGTGGCACCTTGGGCGGCAGGTAGAACACCTCGCCGGCACGGATCGGGATGTCGCGCGCCTGTCCGTCCTCTTGCACCTTGAGCACCATCTCGCCCTCGAGCTGGTAGAAGAACTCCGGCCCCTCGTCGTAGTGGTAGTCGGTGCGCTGGTTGGGACCGCCGACCACCATCACGATGAAGTCGCCGTCGACGATGCACTTGTTGCCGACCGGCGGCTTGAGCAGGTGGCGGTGCTCGTCGATCCACTGCCGGAAATTGATCGGTGGAGTCAGGCTCATCGTGGGCTCCCGCCGGCTTCAGCCGGCCAGCCAGTGGGCGAAGCCGGCATACAGCGGAATGCCGATGCCGAGGTTGAAGGGAAAGGTCAGGCCGAGCGCGGCGGTGATGCAGCGGCCGGCGTTGGCGTCAGGCAGGCCGGCGCGCACCGCGGCCGGCGCGGCGATGTAGGAGGCGCTCGACAGCATCGCGCCGAACACCGCTGCGCCCGCTGCCGACAGCCCGCAGGCGTCGGCCAGCAGCACGCCGGCGAAGCCGTGCAGCAGCGGCACGCCGGTGGCGAACAGCGCCAGCTTCCACCAGCCGCGTCGCAGCTCGGCGAGGCGGTTGGCGGCCACCATGCCCATGTCGATCATGAACAGCATCAACACGCCCTGGAACAAGGCGAAGTACATCGCATCCACCGCCTTGATACCGCCCGGACCGGAGATCGCGCCGATCGCCAGACCGCCGACCAGCAGCAGGCAGGTCTTGCCGGTGAACACCTCGCGCAGGGTGTTGTGCTTGGGATGGATGCGGCGGTCCTCGCCGCGGTGCGCCAGCCACAGGCCGAGCAACAGGGCCGGTACTTCCAGCGCCACCACCAGTGCCACCAGCACGCCTTCGGCCGGGCTGCCGGCGCGCTCGACGAACTGGTTGGCGGCGATGAAGGTCACTGCCGACACCGAGCCGTAGTGCGCGGCCAGTGCGCCGGCCTCGCGGCGGTCGTCGCCGAGCGCGATCCGGGCCAGCGCATAGGCGCTGAAGGTGGTGGCAATGCCGGCGACGATCGTCATGGCCAGCAGCAGCAGCAGACTGCCTGGATCCTGCCCGCGCAGCGCCACGCCGCCTTTCAGGCCGATGGCGAGCAGCAGGAAGATCGACAGGTAGACCTGGATCTGCGGCGGAATCGCCAGGTCGCTGCGCACGGCGCGGGCCAGCAGGCCGAGGCCGAAGGCCAGCACCACCGGCGAGGAGAGATTGGTCAGCAACAGGTCCATGGCGGTGTCAGGGCAGGTGGGCGATGCATTTGAGTTCGATGGCGATCGGCGTCGGCAGCGCGTCGATACCCAGCGTGGTGCGGCAGGGCGCGGTCGCCGGGTCGGGGAAGTGCTCGGCCCACAGCGCGTTGTAGGTCTTGAAGTCGCGCGCCATGTCGGTGAGGTAGACGGTGACGTCGACCAGATCCTCCCAGCGCGCGCCGCTGGCCTCCAGCACGGCGCGGACGTTGGCGAACACCGAGCGGGTCTGCGCGGCGATGTCGTAGCCGACCAGCTTGCCGTCAGCATCGTATTCGTTGCCGGGGATGGCATCGCTGCCCGGCGTGCGCGGACCGATGCCGGACAGGAACAGCAGGTTGCCGACGCGGCGGGCGTGCGGGTAGGCGCCCACGGGCCTGGGTGCCTTGTCGGTGTGGATGATGTCGCTCATGGCGGTTCAGGACTCGCAGGGGTGCATGGCGGCGCGCTGCGCGCCGCCGCGGATCGATTCGATGGCGCTGGCGTAGGCCGGGGCGAGGCCGTCGGGACTGTCGACGCCGAAACCCAGTTCGCGGATGCGGCCGTCGTGCAGGCCGTAGATCCAGCCGTGCACGGACAGCGGCTGGCCGCGCGACCAGGCGTCCTGTACCACCGTGCTCTGGCAGACGTTGACCACCTGCTCGATCACGTTCAGCTCGCACAGGCGGGCATGGCGCAGCGATTCGCGGGCAACGCCGGTGAGCAGGTCGGCGTGCTTGTTGGCCACGTCGCCGACGTGGCGCAGCCAGTTGTCGGCCAGGCCGATCCGGGTGCCGGCCATCGCCGCGTGTACGCCGGAGCAGCCGTAGTGGCCGCAGACGATGATGTGCCCGACCCGAAGCAGATCCACGGCGAACTGCATCACCGACAGCGCATTGAGATCGGCATGCACCACCACGTTGGCGATGTTGCGGTGGACGAACACCTCGCCCGGCTGCAGGCCGGTGACCTGGTTGGCCGGCACGCGCGAATCCGAGCAGCCGATCCACAGGTACCTCGGCGTCTGTTGTTGCGACAGTCGCTCGAAGAAGCCGGGGTCTTCGGCGCGGACGCGCTCGGACCACGCCTGGTTGCTCTCCAGGAGTTCCTTGAGCTGGCTCATCCGATGTCCAGGCAAACGTTCTTGGGCTCGGTGAAAAAGCGCATCGCCTCCAGTCCGCCTTCGCGGCCGAGGCCAGACTGGCCGACGCCGCCGAACGGGGTACGCAGGTCGCGCATCAGCCAGGTGTTGATCCAGACGATGCCGGCATCGATGCGGGCGGCGAGGCGGTGGGCGCGGTTGAGGTCGGCGGTCCACAGACTGGCGGCCAAACCGTAGGGCGTGGCATTGGCGAGCGCCAGTGCCTGGTCCTCGCCATCGAAGGGCTGCAAGGTGACCACCGGGCCGAAGATCTCCTCGCTGTTGGTGCGGCAAGC
>JBEQAM010000141.1:0-5706 GCA_041640375.1 Rehaibacterium sp.
TCTGTCTCCTCAAGACCGCCGCGCGTGCGCGCGACCAACACCAGATGGGCGCCTTCGGCTTCCTCGACCTCGGCAGCGCGGATCGGCATGCCCGGCGCGGTGCAGCTCGCCGGTGGGCTGAACCTCGCCGTCGCGGCGGGCGCGGCATGGCTGGCGTGGTCGCTGCGCCGCGCCGGTCCCGGCAGGAGCGCTGCTAGCCGCGGCCCCCGCGATTCAGGCGGCGCTGCGGACGGCGAACGCCTCGAACCCCGCCCCCTCGCCCCGTCGCCGGCGGCAGACGGGCTTGCGTCGGCGGCTTCGTTTTCGCGACTGGTGCTGTGGGCCACCGCCCTCTCCGGCGCCGCGTCGTTCGTCTACGAGATCGTCTGGGTGCGGCTGCTCAACCAGGCGTTGGGTACCACGCTGCATGCCTTCGAATTGATGCTGGCCGCGTTCATCCTCGGCCTGGCCTGCGGGGCGTGGTGGGTGCGCGGCCACGGCGGACGGATCGCCGATGCATTGCGTTACGCGGGCATCGCGCAGGTAGCGATGGGCGTGGCGGCGCTGCTGTCGACGCCGGTGTTCGCGCAGAGCTTCGTCTGGGTCGGCTGGCTGGTCGGCGTGTTGCCGCGCGACGACGGCGGCTATGCGCTGTACAACCTCGGCAGCGCGGCGATCGCGCTGGCGGTGATGTTCCCGGCGGCGTTTTTCGCCGGCATGACGCTGCCGCTGTTCACGATGGCGCTGCTGCGCCGTGGCGCCGGCGAGGCGGCGATCGGGCGGGTGTACGCGGCCAACACGCTGGGTGCGATCGCCGGCGTGCTCGCCTGCGTGCATCTGCTGGTGCCGCTGCTGGGCCTGCACGGCGCGTTGGTGCTGGCGGCGCTGGTGGATGCGGGGTTGGGGCTGGTGCTGCTGCGCATCGCTGGCCCCGCGCGGTTGCTTCGCCCGGCGATGACGATCCTCGCCGCGCTCGCCATCGCCTTCATGTTTGGCCGCCCCGACCCGCTGGCGCAGCTTTCCGGGGTGTTCCGTACCGGCCAGGCGCGCGCCGACGCCGAGGCGCGGGTGGCCTACCTGCGCGACGGCAAGACCGCGACGGTGGCGGTGGCCGTGTATCCCTCCGGCGCGGCGATGATCGCCACCAACGGCAAGCCCGACGCCAGCCTGACGCTGGGCCTTGAGGACGCGCCGATGCCCGACGAGGTCACCATGCTGATGGCCGGCGCGCTGCCGCTGGCCCTGCATCCGGCGCCGCGCGAGGTGGCGGTGATCGGCTGGGGCTCGGGGCTGACCACGCATACCCTGCTGGGCAGTCCCTTGCCCGTGCGCGTGGAATCGATCGAGATCGAGCGGGCGATGGTGGAGGGCGCGCGCGTGTTCGGCGCGCGGGTCGCGCGGGCCTACGACGATCCGCGCTCGGTGCTGCGCATCGACGACGCGCGCACGCATTTCGTCGCCGGACGGCGGCGCTACGACGCGATCGTCTCCGAGCCGTCCAACCCGTGGGTGAGCGGCGTGGCGCACCTGTTCACCGAGGAGTTCTACACCCTGCTGCACCGGCATCTGGCGGATGACGGCGTGCTGGTGCAGTGGTTGCAGTCGTACGAGATCGACGATGCGCTGCTGGCGCGGATGGTGACGGCGCTGCTCACGCGTTTTCCGCAGGCCGAGGCATACCTGACCAACGACTACGACCTGCTGTTCGTCGCCCGCCGCGATGATGCGCCGGCGGTGCTCGACCTCGGGCGGCTCGACCATGCGCCCTTGCGCGACGAGCTGGCGCGGGTCGGGCTGGCCGGCGAGGCCGACTACCGGCTGCGCCGGATCGGCGGGCCGCGCGTGCTGGCGACCTTCTCGCGGCTGATGGGCGGCGCCGGGCATTCGGACTTCCATCCGGTGGTGGCGCTGGGCGCGCCGCGCACGCGCTTCCTCGGCAGCCGCTCGGAATTCCTGCAGTACCTGGTGGACAACGGCCTGCCGGTGCTGGACCTGCTCGACGGCCGCGCGCCGCCGGCGCGCGGCGAGGCGGTGAGCCAGGTCGAGCCGAGCCGGTTCGCCTATGCCCATCGCATCGCCGCCGAGATCACTGCGGGCCTGGAAGGCGGCCGGGTCGGCGTCTGGCTGCGCGAGCGCCTGCCCGATCAGGCCGCGCAGGTGGAGCGTTTGCTGGCGAGGTCGGCGGCGCCGCTCGACGAGGACGAGGTCGGCGCATGGAGCGCCGATGCCGCGGCGGTCGCCAAGCTCACGCTTGGGCTGCTGCCGGCGGCCGATCATGCGCAAAGCTGGGTGTCGCCGCGCTGGCTGTCGGCCGGGCAGCCGCGCCTGATCGACGAATTGATGGCGGCCTGGTCCGCCGCCGCGCGGCGCGCGCCGGCAGCGATGTTCGATGCCGCGGTGGCGGTGCTGGAGGCGCGCGACACGCGCCTGCCGGTCGAGGTGCGCGAGCAGATGCTGGTGATCGCCCAGCTCGGCGCGCTGGGGCTGGGCGACGCCGATGGCGTGGCGCTGCTGGAGACGCGCTATGGCGACTACGCGCCGCGCACGCGCAACTTCGACGGCATCCGCCACTTCCTGCGCGCCTGGGCGGACGGCTGACGGCGCAAGACGCGACCGCAATGCAACAGCGAAGATGCAGCCACGGATCGACGCGGATAATCGCGGATGCAGCCAAGTCAAAGTCTTATCCGCGTGCCGCCGCGCAGATCCGCGGCCAAATGCCGTTGCCGTTCCCGGCCATCCGGTCGCGGCTGAAGCCGCCTCCGTGGAGAGCGGGCGGGCTCAGTCGATGCCCAGCTTTTTGAGCTTGTAGCGCAGCGCGCGGAAGGTGATGCCCAGGTGCGCGGCGGTCTTGGTCTTGTTGTAGCGGTTGGCTTCGAGCGCCTTGACGATCGCCTCGCGCTCGATCTGCTCCAGCGCGTCCGGCAGCGGTGCGTTGTCGGCCGGCCGCCGCACCGGTTCGACCACCGGGCGTGGGGCGGCAACCGGCTCGCCGTTCTCGCCACCCGGCTGCGGCGGCGCCTCCGGCAGGTGCAGGTCGGCCGCGGTGATGCGGCTGCCGTCGCACAGCGCCACGGCGCGTTCGAGGATGTTCTCCAGCTCGCGCACGTTGCCGGGGAAGGGGTAGCGGCGCAGCGCGTCGAGGGCGTCGTCGCTCAGCGTCGGTACGGCCTGACCGAGCGCTTCGGTCAGCCGGCGCAGGATGTGCCCGGCCAGGGCCGGGATGTCCTCGCTGCGGCGGCGCAGCGGCGGCACCGGCAGCTCGATGACGTTGATCCGGTAGTACAGGTCGTGGCGGAACTTGCCCTGCTCGACCAGCGCGGCGAGGTTCTTGTGGGTGGCCGAGAGGATGCGCACGTCCACCGGCACCTCGGTTGCGGCGCCGACCGGGCGCACCGACTTCTCCTGGATCACGCGCAGCAGCTTGACCTGCATGTGCAGCGGCAGTTCGGCCACCTCGTCCAGGAACAGCGTGCCCCCCTGCGCGGCCTGGAACAGCCCCCCGCTGTCGGCGTGGGCGCCGGTGAAGCTGCCTTTCCGGTGACCGAAGAATTCGCTCTCCATCAGTTCGGTCGGAATCGCGCCGCAGTTCACCGGGACGAACGGGCTGCCGGCGCGCGGGCCCTGCTCGTGGATCAGCCGGGCCACCAGCTCCTTGCCGACGCCGGATTCGCCGCTGATGTAGATCGGCGCCTGGCTGCGGGCGAGCTTGGCGATGGTCAGGCGCAGCTGCTGCATGGTCGGCGAGTCGCCGATCAGCCGCTGCGCCGAGGGCGCGGCCACGCGGCGCTGCTCGTTGAGCTGCAGGGCGTGCTGCACCAGCCGGCGCAACACGGCCAGGTCGACCGGCTTGGTGACGAAATCGAAGGCGCCGGCCTTGAGCGCGCTCACCGCGGCCTCGACGCTGCCGAAGGCGGTGATCATCGCCACCGGCGTCTCCGGGTAGCGGCCGGCGATGTGCTCGACCAGTTCCTGGCCGTTGCCGTCGGGCAGGCGCATGTCGGTCAGGCACAGGTCGTAACGGTCCTGGGCGAGCAGCGCGCGGGCGCTGGCGAGATCGGCGGCGGTGTCGACCCGCAGGCCCATGCGGCCCAGTGTGAGCACGAGCAGCTCGCGGATGTCCCGCTCGTCGTCCACGACCAGTGCGCTGCGGAGATTGCCCATGCCGTCCCGGAGATGTCCTGACCGCCGCCCACATTAGCCGAAGGCGTGCGGGCGGCCAAGGGAACCCCCGTTTCAGACCTTGTCCGGCACGCCGGCCAGCACGTGCACCCGTGGCAGGGTGACGCGGAAGCAGCTGCCGCCGCCGGGTACCCCGTGATGGCTGAGGATGGCCTGGTTGGCCTCGCACAGCTGGCGGGCGATGTACAGCCCGAGTCCGGTGCCGTGGGGGTTGGTGGTGAAGAACGGATCGAAGATCGCCTCGGCCACCTTGGGCGGAATGCCGGGGCCGCGGTCGATCACCTCGATGATCGGCACGCCGCGCTCGTCGGCGCGCACCGCCAGGGTGATCTTGGCCGCTTCGCCGGGCAGTCGCCCATAGGTCAGTGCGTTATGGACCAGGATGGTGAGCACCTGCTGCAGGTGGCTCGGGTCGACCATGGCGTGGATGCGCGACTGCGCGCAGACCACGGCGATCTCGTCGTTCTCCAGCGGATGGCTGATGCGGTAGTCGTCGGCGAAGCGGCGCAGCCAGGGTGGCAAGTCCAGCGCTTCGGGCTGGGCGCGCTCGCGGCGGGCGATGCCGAGCACGTTCTGGATGATGCCGTTCATCCGCTGGCATTGGGTGTTGATGATCTCGACCAGCCGGCGGTCGGCCTCGGGCAGCGCGTCACATTCCTCCAGCAGCTGCGCGGAGTAGCTGATCGCGGCCAACGGGTTGCGGATCTCGTGGGCGATGCTGGCCGAGAGTCGCCCCAGCGTGGTCAGGGTGAGCTCCTCGGCGCGGCGCGAGTAGAGCGTGGTGTCTTCCAGGAAGATCAGCACCAGGTCCTCGCTGGCCGACAGGCGGGTGAAGCGCGGAATCACCTCGGGCACGTCCTCGGCCAGCGCCACCGGCTCCATGCTCACCGGCTTGTCGTGCAGCCAGTGCCAGAGCCGCCGCGACAGCTCGGGCGCGATGTCGCCGAGCCGGCGCTGGTCCGGGCTCGGACTGCCGAGCAGATGCCAGGCGGCCTCGTTGAACAGGCGCACCTGGTTGTCGCCGTCCACCACCAGCAGGCCGGTGCGCATGCGGCGGATGATCAGTTCGTTGATCTCGGCCAGGTTGGCCACCTCGGCGCCGCGCTGCTCGGCCAGCTCCTGGGTGGCGCGCATCTGCCGGCCGAGCAGGTGGGTGAAGACGGCGGTGGCCAGGTAGGTGACCGCGAACATCACCGGCTCGGCCGCCGGGCGGGCGCCGGTCTGCTGCAAGCCGGAGAGCACATACTCGCCCATCACCATCGCCGCGGCGGCGACCGCGAAGCCCAGCCCGGCGCGCAGCGGCAGCAGCAGCGCGCCGGCGCCGATGTTGAACACCAGCAGCAGCGACACCCCGGCTTCCAGCCCGATCAGGCTGTTGAGCGCGATGGCGGCGGCGGCCAGGTCCAGGCCGAGGCCGGCCATCACCTGCCGGCGCAGGTCGAAGCGCGGCACGCGCCCGGCCAGCAGCAGGGCGCTGGACAGCAGCAGGTAGACGATGGCGGCGGTCTGCGCCAGCAGCGGGTGACGCAGCTCGGTGAAGGCGGC
>JBEQAM010000142.1:0-5703 GCA_041640375.1 Rehaibacterium sp.
GACTTCAACGCCAGCCACACCATCGTCTTCACCGATCCGAACACCTACACCATCGACGGCGGCGCGCCGAACCCCTACGACCCCGACGTCGGCATCGCCCTGGGCGGCTGGCGGCTGATGCTAGAAGGCACGCCGGTGGCCGGCGACACCTTCCGCATCGCGCCGCGCGGTGCCGGTTCCAGCGACAACGGCAACGCCCGCCTGTTCGCGGTGCTGGACAACCTCGGCCAGCTCGACGGCGGCAACCTCAGCCTCAACGGCGCGCTCGGCCAGCTCACCACCAGCGTGGGCTCGGCCGCGCGCCACGCCGAGTACGCGCGCGACGCCCAGCGGATCATCGATACCCAGGTGCGCGCCGAGCGCGAGGCCGTCTCGGGCGTCAACCTCGACGAGGAGGCAGCCAATCTGATGCGCTACCAGCAGGCCTACCAGGCCGCCGCGCAACTGATCGGCACGGCCGACACCCTGTTCCAGACCCTGCTCGCGGCGGTACGGCGATGAGTTCGCGCATTTCCACCTCGATGATGCATGCCCTCGCGGTCGCGCAGATGCAGTCGCGCCAGGCCGCACTGTTCAAGGTCCAGCAGCAGATCGCCACCCAGAGCAGGCTGCTCACCGCCAAGGACGACCCGGTCGCGGCCGGTGTCGCCGTCGCGTTGGACCGCGCCGAGGCGGCCTGGGTGCGCTACGGCGAGAATGCCAGCCACCTGGCACATCGGCTGTCGCTCACCGAAACCGCGCTGGGCTCGATCGGCGATCGCATCGCCCGTCTGCGCGAGATCGCCATCCAGGCCAACAGCGGTGTGATGTCGGCGGAAGACCGTCGCGCCTTCCTGCCCGAGCTGAGGGACCACTACGACGCATTGCTCGCGCTGGCCAACACCTCCGACGGCCAGGGCCGTTTCCTGTTCGGCGGCGCACAGGACAGCGCACCGCCGTTCGTGCGGGTGAGCGGCGGGGTGAACTACGTCGGCGACCAGACCCAGCGTCGAGTCGAGATCGCGCCGGAAGTGTCGATCAGCGACACCGATCCCGGCAGCGAGCTCTTCCTGCGCATCCGCAACGGCAACGGACAGTCGGTGGCGCGGCCCGATCCGGGCAATGCCGGCGTGGCGGTGATCAAGTCCGACGGCATCACCGATCCCGGCGCCTGGGACGGCGGCAGTTATCGCATCGAGTTCAACGGCGGCGCCTACACCGTGCTCGACAACGGCGGCAATCCGGTGGCGGCCGGCCCGTATGTGCCCGGCGAGGCGATCCGCTTTGCCGGCTACCAGCTCACCCTGGTCGGCGAGCCGGCCGACGGCGACGCCTTCGATGTCGGCCCGGCGCGGAACCAGGGGCTTTTCGCCACGCTGGAGAACCTGATCGCCACCATCCTGATGCCCGGCCTGCCGGCATCCAACAGGGCCGCCCAGCAGAACGCCTTCTACGCCGTACTGCAGGATCTGGAGCAGGCCGGCAATCACATGATCGATGCCCGCGCCAGCGTCGGTGCGCGGCTGGCCACGCTCGACCGCACCGCCGAAGAGCGCGAGGGCCAGCTGCTGGCCACGCGCGCCACGCTGTCCTCGCTGCGCGATCTCGACTACGCCGAGGCGATCACCCGCCTCACTCGGGAGTCGACCACGCTGGAAGCCGCGCAGCTGAGCTTCGCGCGCATCCAGTCGCTGTCGCTGTTCAGCCTGCTGCGCTGATACGCGCGGCGGTCGTGCCACCGTGGGCGCGGCCATGACCGCGATCGGCTGCGCTGCGGCCTGGACATCGCCGTCATCGCGACGGTCGCGGCGTCGCCGGTCGGACGCGGCGCTTCGGCGTGCGTGGCTTTCATCACGCGCGATGCGCATCGCGCAGTCAGGATTCGCTCCGCGCCGCCGTTAACGCGCTCACCGGGATTCCGTCCGCACGAAGGCCAGGCGCATCGCCGCTGTCCGCGGCGCCGCCACGCGTTACAGGGGCGGCATCGGCGTGCCGATAAGTCGCGTGCCCGGGCATCGGCGGAGAGGTGTCCGGGGTGTGCGGCGTCGCATCGCGGCGACTCGCCGCACAGGGAAGTCGCGGGGCGCGAAGGGCCGCTTGACAACGGCGCTAAAGATTCCCCCGGCCCTTCCGATAACCTGGTCAGCAGCGGCAAGGCCTCGGATCCAAAGGCCCCAACCCTGCGGCTACCGGCAGGCCCACCGCCAGGCCGGGCACCGACAACCGAGGAGAGCACCCATGCAAGTCATCAACACCAACGTGATGTCGCTGAACGCTCAGCGCAATCTCAATGCCAACAGCATGAGCCTGGCCACGTCGATCCAGCGCCTGTCCTCCGGCCTGCGCATCAACAGCGCCAAGGACGACGCCGCCGGCCTGGCGATTTCCGAGCGCTTCACCACCCAGATCCGCGGCCTGAACGTGGCCGTGCGCAACGCCAACGACGGCATCTCGCTGGCGCAGACCGCCGAAGGCGCGCTCGGCGAGATCAGCAACAACCTGCAGCGCATCCGCGAGCTGGCCGTGCAGTCCTCCAACGCCAGCAATTCCGCCAGTGACCGCGCCGCGCTGCAGAAGGAAGTCACCCAGCTCACCGCCGAGATCAACCGCGTCGCCACCCAGACCGAGTTCAACGGCACCAAGCTGCTGGACGGCAGCTTCACCGGCCAGGCCTTCCAGGTCGGCGCCAACGCCGGCCAGCTGATCACGGTCGACGCCGTGGCCAACGCCCAGACTGGCTCGCTCGGCGGCACCCTGTTCGCCGACGGCACGGTGACCATTGACGAGCCGGCGGACGAGAACACGGCGATCAACCTGACCGGCATCAGCGTCAACGGCGTGGCCCTGGACGACATCAGCGTCGCCGCCAGCGGCACCACCGCGGCCGACACCCAGACCGCGGCGGTCAATGCCCTGGTGGCGGCGATCAACGCCAAGTCCGCCGAGCTCGGCGTCGTCGCCGAGGCCGACAGCAGCGCCGGCGTGGTGAACGTGCGGTCCTTCCAGGCCGGCGACAGCGCCATCGACTTCGAGATCACCGGTGCCAGCGCCGCGTTCAGCGCGCCGACCAGCCAGACCTTCGTGGCCGACGTGGACATCTCCACCTTCGCCGGCGCCCAGCAGGCCATCGCGATCATGGATTCGGCCCTGACCTCGGTGAACTCGGCCCGCGCCGACATGGGTGCGGTGCAGAACCGCTTCACCTCGGTGATCGCCAACCTGCAGACCACCTCGGAGAACCTGAGCGCCTCGCGCAGCCGCATCCGCGACACCGACTTCGCGGCCGAGACCGCCGAGCTGACCCGCACGCAGATCCTGCAGCAGGCCGGCGTGGCGATGCTGGCCCAGGCCAACCAGGTGCCGCAGGGCGTGCTCAGCCTGCTGCGCTGATCGACAAGCCTGCAACCCAACCCGCCCGGCCGCGACTTTCGGGTCGCGGCCGGCGCGCAAGCCCGGAGCGCGTGAGCCATGAGCGCGGACATCGGCCCCATCCATGCCGGTCTTCCGGCATCGCACTCCCTCTCCGGTGGCGCCGGGGCAGCGGAGGCACGCGCCTTGCAAGCACATTTCGACGAGGTGCTCGCCCCGAGCCAGCTCAAGTTCCGGGTCGAGGGTGAGCCGCCGCGTGTCGTGGTCCAGGTGATCGACACCCGCACCGGCGAGGTGGTCCGGCAGATCCCCCGCGAGGAGGCGCTGCGCCTGGCCGAGGAGTATTCCCGCCGCGGGCCGCTGGCCGGCGGCATCGTCGTGTAGTGCAGAGGAGCGGACATGGCCGGTTTGACGGCATCGGGCATCGGTTCGGGGCTCGACATCCAGGGGCTGGTGCAGCAGCTGGTCGCCGCCGAGCGCGCGCCGCATGCGCTGCGCCTGAACCGCGCCGAGGCCGGCGCCAAGGCCAAGCTGTCGGCCTTCGGCAGTCTCAGCAGCGCCTTCGATGCGCTCAAGAAGGCGCTCGATCCGCTCAGGAATCAGGACGCTTTCGGCGCTCGCACGGCGAAATCCAGCGCCGAGGACAGCTTCACCGTCAGCGCCGCGCGCAACGCACCCCTGGGCAGCTATGAGGTGGAAGTGCTCTCGCTGGCCAGTGCCCACAAGCTGGTGTCCGGCGCGCTCGACGAGGCCGCCGGGCTCGGCGCCGGCACGCTGCAGATCGAGGTCGGCGACAAGACCTTCGAAGTCGAGATCGTCGCCGGCAAGGACACCCCGGCCGAGATCCGCGACGCCGTCAATGCCGCGGCCAAGGCCGTCGACGCCAAGCTCGGCGCGACCCTGGTGCGCTCCGACGATGGCGTCCACCTGAGCCTGACGGCGACCGACACCGGCGCCGCCCACCGCATCCGGGTGACCCGGCTCCAGGGCGATACGGCCCTGGATGCGCTGGTTTACGACCCGGGCACCCTCACCTCGCTGACCGAACGCAACCCCGCCGCCGATGCCCAGGTGCGCATCGACGGGCTGCTGCGTTCGGCCGCCGGCAACCGCATCGTCGACGCGGTGCCGGGGCTGACCCTGGACTTGAAGAAGGCCGAGCCGGGCGTGATCAGGACCTTCACGGTGTCGGCCGATGCCGGCGCGGTGCGTGGCGCCGTGCAGGCGTTCGTCAACGCCTACAACGCGGCCGTCAATGCGATGGCCAACGCCACCCGCTACAACGCCGAGACCCGCGAACCCTCGGCGCTGACCGGCGACGCCCTGATCCGCAGCGCCGGGTCGCAGCTGCGCAACGCGCTGTCCGAGGCGCTGGGCGCGGCGGCGGAGCTGGGGCTGGTGGCCGCCAGGCTCGGCCTGAGCACCCGCGTCGACGGCACCCTCGCCTTCGATGGCGGCAAGTTCGACACGGCACTGGCCAGCGACGGCGCGCGCCTGCGTGAGGTCTTCGGTGGCGAAGGCGGGCTGGCGGCGCGTCTGGCCGACGTGGTCGACCGTTTCATCGGCAGGGACGGCGCGTTCGCCGGGCGCAGTGCCAGCCTCAACAAGCAACTCAGGAGCGTGGCCGATCAGCGCGAGGCGCTGGACCGCCGCCTGGAATCGGCGCGTGCGCGTTACCTGGCGCAGTTCACCGCGATGGACACCCTGATCGCCCAGCTCAACTCCACCAGCCAGTTCCTGGCCCAGCGGCTCGCGCCGCCGCGGCAGGAGCCGTAAACGGAATCAGACATGTACGGCAAGCGCGACTTCCTCGACCAGTACCGCCAGACCAGCGCGGCCGCCGCCGAGCAGGATCCCCACCGCGTCATCGCGATGCTGCTGGCCGGCGCGGTCGAGCGCATCCGGCTGGCCCGGCTCAACCTCGAACGCGGCGACATCGCCGGCAAGGCGCAGGCGATCGGCGCGGCGGTGTCCATCGTCGACGGCCTGCGGCTGTCGCTGGATCACGAGGCCGGCGGCGAGATCGCCGCCGGCCTGGAGTCGCTCTACGACTACGCCTGCCTGCGCCTGGTCGAGGCCAATGCGCACAACGACGGCCAGCGCCTGCGCGAGGTCGAGGGCCTGCTCGGCGAGATCGAATCGGCCTGGGCCGCGATTCCGCGCCAGATGGGCGCGGCGGCGGTGCAGGGGGCGGGCGGTACCGCCGGATGAGCGCGCTGACGCCGCTGCTGGCCGAGCTTGCCGAGCTGCGGCGTGCGGCCGAGGCTGAGGATTGGGCGCTGGCCGCCGCGCTGGCCCGCCGCCACGACCACGCACTGCGCGAGGCGGTGCGGGGCGGTGCGGCCGGCGAGCTGG